>CAJLRT010000360.1 GCA_905209135.1 uncultured Eubacteriales bacterium | reverse complement strand
GTATTTCAAGTCCGATTCCAGCTCGGCCGGAGTTACGGTGTATTTGCCCGTCTTTGCCTTATCTTTCAGAATAATGTGATACATGACGATGGGCACCTGCAGCCCGTCCTCCTTCGGGATTTCCCCCGCGCCGCGCACAACGCCGACCGCGACGCCGCACGCCGTGATGAACGCCATCACGGCGCAGAGAACCCAGGCGATCGTCCTCGCCCGAAAAATATAGATTTTCAATCCAAACCCTCCTGTCACGCCGTTTACCGGCACTCTGAATATATGCGCGCGGATAGAGGAAAATTATGAAAAGTGCAGAGGGCGGCCGCAGTTTCAAATTATTTTGGCAAAAAGATTGAATTTGCGACATTTTTATACTAAGATATATTATTATAAAGAAAGCGCGGCATGGTCCGCTTACAAGAGATTGCGGACCGGAGGCGGCGAAAAGAGACCGGAAAGGAGGCGGCGGCGGTGAACGAAACGCTGCGCTATATCCATTCGCGCACAAGATTCGGATCAAGGTTCGGTCTGGAGCGCATGCAGGAACTGCTGCGCCGGGTCGGAAACCCGCAGGAGCACCTGCGCTTCGTCCACATTGCGGGCACGAACGGCAAGGGCTCGACGGCCACGTATATCGCCAACACGCTCACGGCGGCCGGCTACCGCTGCGGCAGATACATCTCACCCTTTGTGCTCAATTTCAACGAGCGCATTTCCATTGATGGGGTCAGTATTTCCGATGAAGACCTGGCCTGGGCGGTCAATATACTCAAGCCGCATGTCGAGCAGATGGACGACACGGTGACCGAGTTTGAACTCGTGACCGCCGCCGCCATGCTCTACTACTACGCCCAGGGCTGCGACGTTGTCTCCCTGGAAACGGGACTCGGCGGCCGGTTTGACGCGACCAACGTCATCCCCGCGCCGATGTGCGCCGTGCTCACGAAAATTTCGTTCGACCACATGCAGTACCTCGGCACTACCCTCGAGCAGATTGCGTTTGAAAAGTGCGGTATCGTCAAGCCCGGGTCGGCGGTGATCAGCTATCCGTTCCAGTTTTCGGAGGCCGCCGGCGTCATCGCCAGGACCGCCGAAGAAAGGGGCTGCCCCCTCTATCTGCCGGACAACGACAAGCTGGAAATACTGCGCTCCGATATAGACGGATCGCTCATTGAATACGACGGACTGCGCCTGCGCGTGCCGCTGGCGGGGCGGCACCAGATCTACAACGCCGTCACAGCCGTGTGCGCGCTCCAATACCTGACAGCGCGGCGCGGGTTCCGCATTTCGCGCGAGCACATGGCAGAGGGGATCGGAAACACGTTCTTCCCCGCCCGGCTGGAAGTGCTGCGGCGCGAGCCCACCGTACTGCTCGACGCGGCGCACAATGCGGACGGGATGCGCACGCTGTGCGACGCGCTGGACAACTTTGCCAAGGGCAAAAAAATCGTGGCGGTGTTCGGCGTCTTCATGGTTCCCGAAGCTATATAGATAAAAAGTATTATCAGGTATACCAGAACATGTTTC
>CAJLRT010000359.1 GCA_905209135.1 uncultured Eubacteriales bacterium | reverse complement strand
CAGTCGCGCAGCTCAAAACTGCAATCCGCTCCTTTGAGGGCAGCGTGATCTTTGTCTCGCACAGCAAGGAATTCTGCGCAGAAACCGCGGATTGGACCTTTGATTTTGAATCGTTGTTTGATTGACGGGAGGCCTTCCATATGGTATCCAGAGTAAAATCTGCCGGGCTTGAGGGCGTAAACGGCTATCGGATTGACGTAGAGGTCGATGTGTCGCAGGGGCTTCCGTCCTTTGACATTGTCGGCCTGCCCGACACGGCGGTGCGCGAATCCCGCGAACGGGTGCGCGCGTCGATCAAAAACTGCGGGTTTGATTTTCCGGCCCGCCGCATTACGGTCAATATGGCGCCGGCGGACAAGAAAAAGGAAGGGCCGCTGTACGACCTGCCCATTTTTATCGCAATTCTGGCCGCAACAGAACAACTGCGGGCCGATTTGCGCGAGTATGCGTTTATCGGCGAACTCTCGCTCGGCGGCGAAATCCGGCCGGTACGCGGCGTCCTGCCCATCGTCCTGGCGCTGCGTGACAGCGGCGTCCGGCATGTGTTCCTGCCGCGGGAAAACGCGGCGGAGGCGGGCGTAGCCGGCGGGATCGACATACTGCCCGCGGAGCACGTCTCGCAGGTGATCGATCACGCGCTCGGCATCCTGCCCATTGAGCCGTTTTACGCGGACGACGCAGTCTATGCGCAGCCGCCGGAGGATCTGCTGGATTTTGCAGATGTCGCGGGCCAGCTTATGCCGAAAAAAGCGTTGGAGACGGCTGCTGCGGGCGGCCATAACGTCCTGCTCATCGGACCTCCGGGAACGGGTAAGAGCATGCTTGCAAAACGCCTGCCCTCTATTCTGCCGGATATGACCTTTGACGAAGCGCTGGAGACGACGAAACTATATTCTATCAGCGGTCTGCTCAGCGCCGGGCGCCCCTTTGTCAGCGCCCGCCCCTTTCGTTCGCCCCATCACACCATCTCCTATGCGGGCATGGCCGGAGGCGGCAGTGCGCCTCGGCCGGGCGAGTTGTCTCTGGCGCACAACGGCGTACTGTTTTTGGACGAACTGCCCGAGTACAGCAAGAGCGTACTGGAGGTGCTGCGCCAGCCGCTGGAGGACGGAACGGTCCACATCTCCCGCGTTGCCGCGGCAGTGGAGTATCCCTGCTCCATAATGCTCGTCTGCGCCATGAACCCCTGTAAGTGCGGCTTTTACGGCCATCCGACCAAGGCGTGCCGCTGTTCGCAGAAGGATATAGACCGGTATATCGGCAGGGTATCCGGCCCGCTGCTCGACCGTATCGACATCCAGGTAGAGGTTCCTGCCGTATCCTTTGACGATATGGCGCAGCGGGAAAAAGGCGAGGCTTCGGATGCGATCCGCCGCCGCGTCTGCGCCGCGCGTGAAATACAGATAAAGCGGTATGCCGGAACGGGCATTACCTCCAATGCGCGCCTGTATGGGGACATGCTGCGCGACTGCTGCAAACTGGACGGGGAGGCAACACGCCTGCTCAAAAAGATATTTGAAAC
>CAJLRT010000358.1 GCA_905209135.1 uncultured Eubacteriales bacterium | reverse complement strand
AAATACCTCAAGCCGCAGAACAAGGCGCCCCGCGAGGAAAAGCGGCTGCTCTCCGCGTTCACGCCGGACGGGAACGTCTTCTTCAAAAACACGCTGAAAGCGGGCATGGATAAGGTGCTCGTATTTGAGGACGAATACGGCGTATCGAGCAAGGTGCTGGAGCTGCTGCGCGTGCGCGCGCTCAAAAACGGGCACAGCATTACAAGCTGCTACCACCCGCTGATTCCGGGCCAGCTCGAGCACATCGTATTCGAGGACATCGGCCTTTGCGTGTGCACCTCGAACTCTCTGCACAGAGTGGAGGCGCAGCCCTACTGCCGCGTCAATATCGGGCGGTTCCTCGACGTGGACAAGGAAAAGCGCAACAAGGCGAAAATCGGCTTTCTCATCCGCGCGCGCGACGAAATACTCGCCGAGGCCGTCGGGATTCTGCACTGCTGCCACAAGCTCCACGACGAGCTCGAAGCGTATTACAGGGACGCGATGGACTTTGAGGCGCTCCAGACCTATGCGGAGCTGCTCGCCGACGATTTTCTGCGCCCTGCCGGCCAGTGACAAAGGCCGGCGGGACCGCGGCCGGCTCCCATGCGCGCGGGGTTTCGCCGCTGTAAAAAAATATAAAGGCGCCGCGGTCTGCCCGCGGCGCCTTTTTCCGTTTTTATATTTTTTCTTCCGGGGCCTGGGCGCCGTCCTCCAGTCCGTCCGCGGCCGGCGCGTCCTCCTGCGCGGCTTCGGCGTCCGGCGCGTCCTCCTGCGGCGCGGCGTCCTCCCCTGCCGGCGCGGGCTGTTCTTCCGCCGCTTCGGCGGCCGGCGCGGGCTGGGCGGCCTGTCCGCTTTCCTCCCCGGCCAGGGGCGGCAGTTCGGCAGTTTCCGCTTTCAGCTCCTCCGGGTCCGCGTCCGGGTCCGCGACGACGATTCCGCTCTGCTGGACCAGGGCGTCCCCGTTTTTCCTCGCGAGTTTTTCCTGGCTCTTCTCGCGGCGTTTCGGGCCGGCCTTAGCGAGCTGCCTTACGAGCAGCACGACGATATTCGTTAACAGCAGGCCGAGAAATGCGGCTGCCAGAATGGCCACGACCATCAGCACCTCGTCGTCGGACGTAATGCGTTCATAGACGCTGCCTGCGGGTTCTTCCGGCTCCGGTTCCTCCGGCTCCGGCGGCGCGATCACAGGCGCGGCGATTTCGATATAGCGCTGGAGCGTCTCCTCTTTCGTATCGAACATATAGAAGCCGGCGGCGCCCTCGGGATTCATGGCGTACAACAGGTAGAACTCCGCATGGTCGCCCGATTCAAGCACCCACGCGGGCACCTTTTCCCCGGCGACGTTGAGCTCCGTCTCCGAAAAGCCGGCCGGAACGGTTACGTCCTGCGG
This sequence comes from uncultured Eubacteriales bacterium, assembly GCA_905209135.1. Taxonomy (GTDB): domain Bacteria; phylum Bacillota; class Clostridia; order Oscillospirales; family UMGS1783; genus UMGS1783. Next base: position 155 of record CAJLRT010000358.1, on the reverse strand, counting down.
CAGGTGCAGCACCGTGTACTGCGCCGCGCCCAGGGACAGGCCCGTATAGGGGTAGAGAACGTCCTCGTCCGGGATATAGACGTAGAACTTGCCGCCGGCATGCTCCTCGTCCGTCATGTGGAACAGGATGAGATTCTGCGAAGTGCCGCGGACGG
>CAJLRT010000357.1 GCA_905209135.1 uncultured Eubacteriales bacterium | reverse complement strand
ACGAGATCACTGTGTGACTGGAGTTCAGACGTGTGCTCTTCCGATCTACAGGCCGACGACCAGCAGTATCGTAAACATGGTTTTCGGCCGTTTCTGCCGCTTTGTCGGTGCGTCCGCCGCCGCCAGCTTTTTTGCCGCCGCCCTGCGGCCCAGGCAGCCGCCCGCGGCGCAAATGACGCCGAGGGCAAGCAGGATATAGTTGAGCATATCAGTCACCGTCCTTTTTCCCGGGGCGCCGCAGCGACAGGAGAAATTCAATCAGCGATCCGCCGATGATGACGGATGTAATCCCCACGCCGGCGTACAGCAGGTCGGCCGCCCGCACGGCGGCGCACAGGCCCAGCACAGCCGCCGGGATCAGAAACTGCAGCGCGATAACCCAGCCGAGCCCGCCGCCAGATCCGCCGATAGATATTCGTTTTACGAGCTTGCGGAGCAAAATGTACTGCAAGACGCCGCCTGCAAGCCCGATGAGCAGTCCAATCATGGACGCAGCCTCCTTAAAAAGAGCGAAAAAGTGAAAAAACGCATGGCTTTGCCAAACATATCCAAAGTCCAGACGACTCATAAGAGCCGCCCTGTTTCCATCTAACTTTTTATATTAGTACGCGGCGAGTATTTTGTCAATACATTTATTTTTTTGTTTGTGCTTTTCCATTGACAAACCGCGCCGGGTATGTTATTATACTAGTGTATTCAGAATTGTGCACGATCGAACTCACATGTTTTTGTAAGTCATTTGGCGCGTGGATGATTTACAAAAACATGTGTTTTTTGTTTGCATGACGACGAAATAACTATAATTGGAGGAAAACACATGAACACTGGTACGGTTAAATGGTTTAACGCGGAGAAGGGCTACGGCTTTCTCACCAACGACAACGGCACGGAGGACGTATTCGTCCATTTCTCGGCCATCAATGCGGATGGCTACAAATCTCTCAACGAGGGGCAGCGCGTCACGTTCGACACCGAGGTTGACGCCCGCAACAACAAGGTGAGAGCGGTCAACGTAACGCCCGTGTAAGCGTAGCGAATCAGAAAGAGGCTCCTGTGGGAGCCTCTTTTTTGTGTCGACAGACGGCGGGATATGTGCTATACTGAAAAAAAACTTTGGAGTGGTATGTTGGAAACGAACCTGAGGGCGGAACACAGCCTGACAAAGAAATACAGGAAGCTGATCTGGAACCGGTTTATACAGGCAATTCGTGAATACGGGCTGATCCGGGAAGGGGACAGCATCGCCGTCTGCATCTCCGGCGGCAAGGATTCCATGCTGCTTGCAAAACTCATGCAGCAGCTGCAGAGGATAACGGAAATCCCATTTACTGTATCCTATATCGTGATGGATCCCGGCTATGCGCCGGAGAACCGGAGGAGGATAGAGGAGAACGCGGCGCTGCTGCAAATTCCCATCCGGATTTTTGAATCGGACATTTTCCGCGTTGTGGACAATGTCGGCGGAGCGCCCTGCTATCTCTGCGCGCGGATGCGCCGGGGGCATCTGTACCACTATGCGCAGCAGCTCGGCTGCAATAAGATCGCGCTGGGGCATCACTTTAACGATATGAT
>CAJLRT010000356.1 GCA_905209135.1 uncultured Eubacteriales bacterium | reverse complement strand
TAGCGGTGCCTGTGCCGCTCGCTCACGGACAGGCGTTTATAGCAGCGCTCCATCGTGGTGCCTGGCCCGATCTCACAGGGGTATGCGCCCAGGCGCAGCGTCCCGCCCTTGTCAATGTCGCAGCTCTGGCCGGGGATAAAGTCGTCACCTTGTGGAGGCACTGCTCGTCAAACTCGTCGGAATTCGCGCCCCGGATGCCTGCGACATTCCGCGCATACTCGATCACGGCGACCTGCATGCCAAGACAGATGCCAAAGTACGGCACCTGCTGCTCCCGGGCGTATTTCGCCGCAAGGATCATCCCCTCGATGCCGCGGCTGCCAAATCCGCCGGGAACGAGTATGCCGTCGAGCCCCGCCAGCTTTTCGCCCGCGTTGTCCGCTGTAATTTCCTCCGAGTCGATCCAGTGGATTCTGACGCGGGTGTTGTGGCAGTATCCGGCATGGCGCAGCGCCTCCGCAACCGAGAGATAGGCGTCGTGCAGGCCGACGTATTTCCCGACAAGGCCGATTTCCACGCTGTACGGCCTCGCCTTGGTACGCTCCACCATCTCCCGCCACTCGTCGAGGTCGGGTTCAGGCGCGTCTATGCCGAGTTCACGGCAGACCACCGAAGAAAAACGGTTGCGCTCCAGCATCAGCGGCGCTTCATACAGGTTTGGCAGCGTAATGTTTTCTATTACGCAATCCGGCTTTACATTACAGAACAGGGAAATCTTTTTAAAGATGGATTCTTCCAGAGGCTCGTCACAGCGAAGCACTATAATATTCGGGTTGATGCCCATTCCCCGCAATTCCTTGACAGAGTGCTGGGTGGGCTTGGATTTATGCTCATCCGAGCCGCGCAGGAACGGGACCAGCGTCACATGGATAAACAGGCTGTTTTCCCGCCCCACCTCCAGGGAAATCTGGCGCACAGCCTCCAGAAACGGCTGCGACTCAATATCTCCGATAGTACCGCCGATTTCGGTTATGACTACGTCGGCGCCCGTCTTCCTGCCGACACGGTAGACAAACTCCTTGATCTCATCCGTAATATGGGGGATCACCTGCACGGTCGAGCCGAGGTATTCGCCGCGCCGCTCCTTATTCAGAACATTCCAGTAGACTTTGCCTGTCGTGAGGTTGGAATATTTGTTGAGGTCTTCGTCGATAAACCGCTCATAGTGCCCCAGGTCCAGATCGGTCTCGGCCCCGTCCTCAGTCACATAAACCTCTCCGTGCTGATATGGGCTCATGGTGCCGGGATCTACGTTGATGTAAGGGTCCAGCTTTTGTGCGGCCACTTTCAGTCCGCGCGATTTGAGAAGGCGGCCCAGGGAAGCCGCAGTAATGCCCTTGCCGAGCCCGGAAACGACGCCTCCGGTAACAAAAATATACTTTGTCATATATTCCTCCTGTTTCTATGCCCGCGCCTGCAGCCCGGATGGGAGCGGCGCTTTGTCTGTCCGCGCCGCTCCCGTCTGTTCCCGGGGCCGTCATCCCACCTGCGCACGCGGCTGCCGCCAGGCCGCAGCGCGGCACGGGCTCCGGACGCATTCAGGCGCTATTCACTCCACATCCTGCAAAGCGGCGTACCCCT
>CAJLRT010000355.1 GCA_905209135.1 uncultured Eubacteriales bacterium | reverse complement strand
TATCAAGATCACGGTTGACTGCCGGCGCTAAAAGAGGGATAGTGGGTCGCGGAAGGAGGTAAGGGCCTTGAAGAAAGAACAGAAGCAACAACCTATGCAGATCCGGCAGGTCAAACCCGACGCGCCCACCCCTCGCCGCAAGCGTGTGGCGGCCTATTGCCGCGTCTCCACGGGAAAGGACGCCATGCTGCATTCCCTCTCCAGGCAGATCAGCCACTACAGCGCCTATATCCAGCGCCAACCCGGCTGGGAATACGCGGGCGTGTACGCCGATGAAGCGTACACCGGCACAAAGGGCGACCGGCCCAGATTCCGGCAGATGCTCTCGGATTGCCGGGCGGGAAAGATCGACCTGATCCTCACCAAGTCCATCAGCCGGTTCGCCCGCAACACGGTGACCATGCTCGAAACGGTGCGCGAGCTGAAGGCGCTGGGCATTGACGTTTATTTTGAGGAGCAGAACATCCACTCCATGAGCGGGGACGGCGAGCTGATGCTCACCATCCTCGCTTCTTTTGCGCAGGAGGAGAGCAAAAGCGTGTCCGACAACTGCAAATGGCGGATACGCAAGGATTTCTCCGAGGGGAAGCCCATGAACCTGATGCTGCTGTATGGCTACCGGTCGGTGGACGGACAGATCGTGATCGACGAGGACGAAGCCGCCGTGGTGCGGGACGTGTTCAAAGCATATCTGGATGGCGCCGGCAGCAGCCGTATCGCGGCAAGGCTTCGAGAGACCAATACACCGCGGCGCTTCGGAGGAACGTGGACGGGCAACCATGTGGTCGAAATGCTGACCAACGAGAAGTATACGGGCGATGCCTTGCTGCAGAAGACCTTTGTGGAAGATCATCTGACCAAGAAACAGCGGCGCAATACGGGTCAGCTGGATCAATATTACGCCGAAAACACGCACCCTGCCATCATCGACCGCGAGACCTTTGAGCGCGCGCAGGCGATCCTTGCCCAGCGCCGGGAGATGATCAACATACGCAAGCCGACGACGGTGCGTTATCCTCTGAGCGGCAAGGTCGTGTGCGGGAACTGCGGCGCGCATTACAACCGCAGGACGCGCTCCACGGGGCGCAACTCCATCCCGCGCTACACATGGCAGTGCGTGACCTATTCAAGCAAGGGAAAGCGTTACTGCCCCGCGAGCCAGATCCCGGAGGAGACGCTCATCGCCCTGACCTGCGAGGTGCTGGGCGTGGAAAATCTCACGGAAGAAGCAGTGGATGCGCTGGATGAGATTCGCGTGACGGGCAAGGGCTGCCTGCGCTTTGCGCTCCGGGACGGGCGCGTGGAAGAGCGTCAGTGGGCGTGGGAATCACGCGCCAAAGCATGGACGCCGGAGATGCGTCGGAAGGCCAGTGAACAGATGAAACGGAGGTGGCGGCATGACTGAGACGGCGACGGGAGGCACGAGGGTGCGCATGATCCCCGCTACGGTGCGGCGCTGTGCGGTCGCGCGGCCCCTGACGGAGCGACTGCGGGTCGCGGCCTATGCCCGCGTCAGCACCGATGACGAGGAGCAGCAGACCTCCTATGGATACTTGAATTTTCAACAAGGTCAAGTATTTTTGATACGGTTGAATCGCCGAAC
>CAJLRT010000354.1 GCA_905209135.1 uncultured Eubacteriales bacterium | reverse complement strand
AAATAAAGTCCAGCACGTGATCCACCTGCTCGTCCAGAAGAGCCTCGTCGAGCGTCCCGTTCTGTACGGCCTCGACGATGTGCCGGTCGGTCTCGCCGTTGGAGGCCGGCATTTCGAGCGACGATCCGGCGCGCACGGCGGCGACGCGGTCGTTGTTGCCGCCCCAGTCGGAGACAACGAGCCCGTCAAAGCCCCACTCGCCGCGGAGGATACCGCGCAGCAGGTGCTCGTTTTCATTGCAGTAAGTACCGTTCAGCCGGTTATATGCCGTCATAAGAGAGCGCACGCCGCCCTCTTTTACGGCGGTCTCAAACGCCGGGAGATAGATCTCGCGCAGCGTCCGCTCGTCCATGACGGAATCGGTCGCCATGCGGCGCAGCTCCTGCGAGTTTGCGGCAAAGTGCTTCACACACGCGCTCACGCCGGTGCTCTGTATGCCGCGGATCATCGCCGCGGCGAGCTTGCCGGAGAGCAGCGGGTCCTCGGAGAAATACTCAAAGTTCCGCCCGCAGAGCGGGCTGCGCTTGATGTTCACGCCCGGTCCGAGCACCATGCCGACGCCCTGCGCCACGGCCTCCTCGCCGAGCGCGCGTCCAACGGCAGAGAGCAGCGTTTCGTCCCAGCTGTTCGCAAGCGCGCTCGCCGTCGGAAAGCACGTCGCCGGAACGGAGCGGCCAAGACCCAGCGCGTCCGAATCGCTCTCCTGCTTGCGCAGGCCGTGCGGCCCGTCCGTCATCATCTCGGACGGAATGCCGAGCCGTTCCACGGCCTTCGTGTGCCAGAAATCCCGTCCGGACGTAAGTCCCGCCTTTTCCTCCAGCGTCAGCTTGGCAATGAGATCGGCGTATTTCATATGCGCGCCCTCCCCACACTATAATTATAATTAATTGCGTCGATTGACAAGGGCACACGCGGTTCTGCCGGGCGGAAATGCCCTCATACCGCGTCAAAGCCCTTGAGAATACACAAAGTATTCTCTGCGGCCTTTTCCTTGTCTGCGAGCATTTCTGCTCCGGCAGAACTGCTTCGCATCGGACAGCCTTGGATTTTCGAGGGATTTTTGTTCTTTTGGACGCAGGCGGGCTGTCGCCCGCCAAGGACAAAAGGGCAAAAAGCACCGAAAAGACTGGCTGTCCGACGTGTGTGCTCTTGTTAATCGACGCTTTCAAATGATGAAAAGACCCGCGGACAGAAGCGATAACACGGTTCTGTCCGCGGGTCTGGTCATTTCATGCAAACCAGGCGGTAGACCCGCCGAGTACTGTTGATTTGCAGCCGCGCATGGCGGCAGACTACTCCCCCTCGGAGTGCCTGTATTCTATCGTGGAAACGGCGCGCTGTCAAGGGACAGAAAGCCGGTTTCCGCCGAAAAATTCGGCTTCGGCGGCGTCGTGGGTGACAAGTAAAACGGTTTTGTCATCGGAGACGGCGCGCACCGCGTCCATGGCGGCGCGGCGGTTTGCCTCGTCCAGCCCCTTGAACGGCTCGTCGAGCACAAGCAGATCAGACTCCGCGCAGAGAGCGCGCGCGAGCGCGCACCGCCGCCGCATCCCGCCGGAGAGCTCCGCGGCGGGAACGGCGAGACTCTCGCCAAGGCCGGGCCACGCCAGTAGATCGCGCGCCTCGTGCTCCTTTTTCCGTCCGGC
>CAJLRT010000353.1 GCA_905209135.1 uncultured Eubacteriales bacterium | reverse complement strand
GACTGGAGTTCAGACGTGTGCTCTTCCGATCTTATGCGGAGCTGTCCGGGCTGGCGGAAAGCGCCGATATAGATTCCGTGGTGCCCTGTAACGACGCGCGGTTTCTTGCGCCTTCCAATATGACGGAGGAAATCCGGCGATGCTGCCGTGAGAAAGGCCAGCAGACGCCGCAGTCGCCCGGCGAAACGGCGGCGGTGATATACAACAGCCTTGCCGAATGCTATCGGCAGGCCGTGGATGAGCTGGAACGGATCACGTCCCGGCGGTACGATGCGATCCGCATTGTGGGCGGCGGTTCAAGAGACCGGTATTTGAACCGGCTCGTGGCGTCCCGGACCGGCAGGCGCGTGCTTACCGGACCGGCAGAGGCGTCCGCGCTTGGAAATCTGATGGCGCAGATGCTGGGCGCAGGCGTCTTCGGTAATGTGGAGGCGGCGCGGAAAGCGGTTGCGGCGACCTTCCCGGAAGAATCCATCGATTCATAGGCCGCGCAGGCGGCCGTGCTTTTAATAAGGAGGTTGGACATATGAGCTATGACGAGGCAAAACGTATTTATGCCGAATACGGTGTGGACGCCGACCGGGCGCTCGCAGAACTGGACCGAATACCGGTCAGCATACACTGCTGGCAGGGGGATGATGTGCTCGGTTTTGAAAATCAAGGCCGAGGCCTGTCCGGCGGCATTCAGACGACGGGCAACTATCCCGGCCGGGCCAGAACGCCGGCGGAACTGATGGCTGATTTCGACGAGGCGCTGACCCTGATACCGGGGAGCAAGCGGCTGAGCCTGCACGCGTCCTATGCTATTTTTGACGGCGCCGGCGCCGCCGACCGCGATGAAATTGAACCGATACATTTCCGCCCCTGGGTGGACTATGCGCGTGAGCGCGGGCTGGGACTCGACTTTAACCCTACTTTTTTCAGTCATCCCATGGCGGAGGACGGATTTACCCTTTCGAGCCAGAATGAAGATGTGCGCGCCTTTTGGGTGCGGCACGGCGTCGCCTGCCGCAGAATTGCCGCATATTTTGCAGAGGAGCTTGGAACGCACTGCCTGTGCAATATCTGGATTCCCGACGGGCTGAAAGATGTGCCGGCCGACAGGCTTTCGCCGCGCCTGCGTCTGCGGGAAAGTCTGGACGAGATATTCGCCGGGCCGCTGCCCGGTGTGGTGGACAGTGTTGAGAGCAAGGTGTTCGGCATCGGCGTGGAGTCGTACACGGTCGGTTCGGCGGAGTTTTACGCATGCTATGCGATGGGCAGGCCCGGCGTGTACCCGCTTTTGGACAACGGGCACTATCATCCTACGGAGAGGGTGAGCGACAAGATTTCGAGCATGCTCGTCTATTTTGATAAACTGCCGCTTCACGTTACAAGGCCTGTGCGCTGGGATTCCGACCATGTGGTGCTGCTGGAGGACGAGCTAATTGAAATCGCAAAAGAGCTTGTCCGCAACGACGCTTTGGAGCGGGCGCTGATCGGACTGGATTTTTTTGATGCGTCCATCAACCGGATCGCCGCCTGGGCCACAGGGACGCGTAGTATGCAGAAAGCGCTGCTCTACGCACTGCTGCAGCCAAACGGGCGGATGCGGAAAATGCAGGAGGAGATGGACTACACGGGACTGATGCTGCTGCAGGAGGAGCTAAAGACGCTG
>CAJLRT010000352.1 GCA_905209135.1 uncultured Eubacteriales bacterium | reverse complement strand
AGCGCGCCCGTATCAATATATAAAAACCCCAGGTTTTTCGAAAGCAGTTTCGCCGCCGTACTCTTTCCCGCACCGGACGGCCCGTCAATCGCAATATTCAGTGGCACTCTAGATCCCCTCCGTCTAACCTAATTCTTCAATAATGGCGTCTGCGGCCAGAACCGCCGTGGCAAACGCTATGTGCAGATTGAACCCGCCGGTGAGTGCGTCAACATCCAGAATTTCACCTGCAAAGTATAGTCCCTTGACAAGCCTGGATTCCATCGTTGCCGGGTTTACCTGCCGGACCTGGACGCCTCCCGCTGTGATCACAGCCTCCTCAGCGCTTGCGCGGCCGGTTATTGTCAATGGAAAACCTTTGATTGCCTCGGCCAGCGCGCCGCGTTCTGCGCGGGTGACTAAGTTCACCGGCTTATCCGGATCAACATTGCTGACAGCCAGCACTTCCGGAATGAGCGTTCGCGGCAGAAGCTGGTGCAGCGAGTTTTTCACAGCTCTGTTCTGCTGGTCTGCAAAATCGCGCACAAGCCGTGCGTCGAGCATGTCCGCATCCAGCCCCGGTTTACAGTCTATTCTCACCTGCATGGGCATGGTTTGGCTGCGCAGGAGCGACGAAGCGGTAAGCACCAGCGGACCGGAAATGCCCTTATGCGGAAATAAGACTTCGCCGAGGTTATCGAAAAGCCGCTTTTTGCCGCTGTACAGTTTAAGCCGCACATTTTTCAGCGTCAGTCCCTGCATGCGCGCACAGGCGTCTTCCGCGCATTGAAAGGCAACGAGTACAGGGATCTGTTCCGTAATTTTGTGTCCATATGCCTGGGCAAAGCGGTATCCATCTCCCCTGCTGCCTGTCTTTGGATATGTAATGCCACCGGTTGCAAGCAGCACGATATCGTATGTCTCTTCCATTCCATTGCAGGTAATGCAAAACGGCCCGTCGCCTTTCATATTTGTAATTCTGCCGCGCCGTAGCCGAACGGAAGATCCCTGAATTTTACGGCTGAATAAATCAATCACATCCTGCGCCTGGTCCGACTTGGGGAAAACGCGGTTTCCACGTTCCACTTTGAGCGGCAGGCCCTGCGCTTCCAGATAAGCGATGAGATCGTCGGGAGAGAACCTCGTCAATGCGCTGTATAGAAATTTGGGGTTTGCAATCACGTTTTGCAAAAATGTTTCGCGATCGCATTTGTTTGTGATATTGCACCGTCCCTTGCCTGTAATGCGCAGTTTTCTACCGATAAATTCGTTTTGCTCAAACAAGTCGGCGCCGACGCCCGCGTCAGCCAACTGCGCGGCAGCCATTAACCCCGCCGCGCCTGCGCCTATGATGGCGACGCGCCTCAGCGCTGTCATAGGCAACCTCCGTCAATAGAGCGTCTGATCTTCTTTGGCGCTGTCCACATTGTTTTTGTCATATACCTTATATTCCTCCCAAATCTGTTCCAGCTCCATAAAGACCTGTTCTACTTCGTTCCTCTTTTTCAGCGTCACGCCCACAATCAGCGCGTTGATAAGGCTCATCGGCGCCACCAGCGAATCGACGTAAGAAGCCATATCGCTCTGGGCAATGAGCAGAATAGAGGCGTACTGCGCGAGCGGAGACGTAATGCTGTCGGTCAGCGCGATAACCGTTGCGCCCCGGTCGCTCGCAAAGTTA
>CAJLRT010000351.1 GCA_905209135.1 uncultured Eubacteriales bacterium | reverse complement strand
ACTACGTCTTTGCCACAAGTTCGCTGGACGCGCTCATCCATGCGGTGGAAGCCAGCCTCTCGCCCCGGGCAAACGACTTCACACTGATGACGGCGCAGCGCGCCATCACCCTGATTGTAAGCGGGTATCAAGCGGTTGTGCGCGGCGGCGAGGATGCGCGGCGTGCGCTTCACGGCGAGTTCCTGCTTGCCAGCAACTACGCCGGGATCGCCCTGAGCGTGTCGGGCGCGGGCGCAGTGCACGCGATGAGCTATCCGATCGGCGGCAACTACCATGTGCCGCACGGCGAATCCAATTACGCGCTGTTTACCGCCGTGCTGGAGCGATACCACGCCATGGCGCCGGACGGCGGCATCGCCCGGCTGGAAGCGCTGCTGTCCCGGCTGCTCGAATGTCCGCAGGCCGAGGTATACGCAGCGTTCTCGCAGCTTCTGAACAGGGTATTAAAACGCAAACCCCTGCGGGAATACGGCGTCAACGAGGCGGATCTGCCCGCCCTTGCCGAAAATGTGGTGCGCACGCAGCAGCGGCTGCTTTCCAACAACTACGCGCCCTTCTCCGAAACGGACATTCTGGAAATTTACCGCTCCCTCTATTGACCGCTCCCGGCCGGCTTTTGGGTCGAACAGCGGAACGCATTTCCCATTTCGCGCATAGACTGCTATGAGCGCGCAGACGAAAATATTTTTCAGGTATACGACTGCGGGCCAGAGCATATAATAGGGAATATCACCGCAAACGCACGGCGCATTCCGGACGCCGCATAGAGCGGTGCGCATAAGAAAGGGAACAGTTATGAACCGCGAACAAACACCTCATAAGGACCGGCCCCCATTTTATCAGCTGCAGGGCAGGACCGGGGATATAGACGACCTGATCTTTCAGGATGAGGACCCCAAGCCATGCAGCGACAGATAACGGAAAAAACAGCCTTTTCCAAGCCCTGAAACGGGCGCGAAAAAGGCTGTTTTTATTACTTAAAACCGTTCATATAAGCTTATGTGAAGCAGGACTATTGCGGGCGCGCTAACTCGTTCCCACAATGAGAACAGAATTTACCGTTTGAAAATTCTGTCTTTCCGCAATAAGGGCATTTTCCGGCAGTGAATCTGTATCCGATTAAGCATACGAGCGAAACCACGGCCAATACGAGCGATATGTATGCCTCTGCCTTGATTGCATAATTGCCGTTAAGCAATTTCACACCGAGAACACACCAAGAAATGATAAGGGCGATTCGAGCTATGACGGAAGTCCAGTAGAATTTTTTATGCATATTTCACACCGCCATTTCAAACTTATTTTGTCAGGTTGTTAAAAACGCCCGCGTCAGCAGTCAAAATGAACGGAACCCTGCCGCCTGTTGAACAGTGCATCTTACCCCGAGCCGACAGCAGACAGGGACGATGCATTACTCGTTGCTTTGCTAATACCGTCTTATTCTCCCCCGTCCATCCACTCTTCCAGCAGGTCCAGGTCGCGGGGCGTAAGGCTCGCTTTCAGCAGCATATCCGGACGGCAGCGCCGGGTGATCTCCAGCGCGCGCCGGCGCCGCCAGCGCTCGATTTCGCCGTGGTTTCCGCCCAGCAGAACTTCCGGCACGGACTCGCCCTGAAAAACCTGCGGGCGCGTGTAGTGCGGATACTCGAGCAGGCCGCCGTAATGGCTCTC
>CAJLRT010000350.1 GCA_905209135.1 uncultured Eubacteriales bacterium | reverse complement strand
CGAATCGATTAAGGATACCAAAACGGTGGGCGTGCTCAACCGGGACGAAGCCCGCAAGATTGTAGAGATCGCGGCGCCCGCGGGCGTAATCGTCGCCATCATCCCGACGACGAACCCCACCTCAACGGTTATTTTCAAATCCATGATCTCGCTGAAGGCGAGAAACTCCGTTGTCATTTCCCCGCATCCGCGCGCTATCAAGGCATGCGTGGAGACGGCCCGCATCATGGAGGACGCGGCGGTGCTCGCCGGCGCGCCCAAGGGGCTGATCCAGTGCCTTGACGTCGCTTCCATGGCGGCGGCGACCGAGCTGATGACCTGCGAGTACACCTCCGTCATCCTGGCCACGGGCGGCTCGGCCCTTGTGAAAGCCGCTTACAGCAGCGGCAAACCCGCCTACGGCGTCGGCCCCGGCAACGTGCCGGCGTTTATCGAACGCAGCGCGGACGTGTCGCAGGCGCTCGACCGCATTCTCATGAGCAAGACGTTTGACTACGGCACCATCTGCGCTTCAGAGCAGGCGATTGTGACCGAGCGCGTCATTGCAAATCAGGTCCGCGCCCAGCTTCAGCAGAAAGGCGGTTACTTCGTCACCGGAGCGGACAAGGAAAAGCTGGAGAAAACGGTCATCAAGGAAACGGGCGGCGTGAATCCGGACGTTGTGGGCAAAAGCCCGCAGGTCATCGCAGATCTCGCCGGCATCACCATCCCGGCAGGCACGCGCGTCCTCGTCGCCGACCTGGACGGCGTGGGCAAAGAGTATCCGCTGTCGGCTGAGAAGCTCTGTCCCGTCCTCGGTTTTTACGAGGTGGACAACTGGGAGGCCGCCTGTGACCTGTGCATCCGGCTCCTGCAGTTCGGCGGGCTTGGCCACAGCCTGGTCATTCACTCGAACAATGAACAGGTCGTCATGGAATTCGCCATGAAAAAACCCGTGTTCCGCATCCTCTGCAACACCCCGTCGGCGCAGGGCGCGATCGGGTATACGACGGGCCTGGCCCCGTCGCTGACGCTTGGCTGCGGCACCTTCGGCGGGAACATCACGTCCGACAACGTCACTGCCCGGCACCTGATGAATGTCAAGCGGCTCGCGTATTATAACCCGCCCGCAGAGTTTGCGGACGGCGGCGCGGCAAAGACGGGCTACCGCTACACGCGCGCGCAGATTCTGGCCGCGGTGGAACGCGCTCTCTCGTAAGCGTTATATCACTTTACATACATGAATAATTTTGGAGGTAATAAACATGGAAGCAATCGGATTGGTTGAAACAAAAGGTCTGGTCGCGGCAATCGAGGCCGCCGACGCAATGGTGAAAGCTGCGAATGTCCGCCTCATCTCCAAGGAGTATGTCGGCTCCCAGCTCGTTACCGTAATCGTCACCGGCGAAGTCGGCGCTGTCAAGGCCGCTACCGAAGCCGGCGCGACCGCTGCGAAGCGGATCGGCAACGTGGTATCCGTGCATGTCATTCCTCGCCCCCACGGCGATGTCGACAGCATTATCGCCACCCTTTAATTCGTAAACTTGAGAGGAGCATATATCATGGAAAAAGAAGCTTTGGGAATGGTTGAGACGAAAGGTCTCGTTGGTTCGATTGAAGCTGCCGACGCAATGGTGAAGGCTGCGAACGTTACCCTGATCGGCAAGGAGAAAATCGGTTCCGGCCTCGTCACCGTTATGGTGCG
>CAJLRT010000349.1 GCA_905209135.1 uncultured Eubacteriales bacterium | reverse complement strand
CGCAGCCCTGCGGCTGCGCCTTTCTGGACATATGTAAAATGCTGATTATTCGTCCACTCTCTTGTAAGAGGTGCCCCACTCTTTGATGCGGGCCTCATGCGTGTCGTTGTCCTTCTCGTCGCCCCAGATGGTGAGCAAAACGAACGGCTCGGTCTTGCTGCGGTTGACAATGAAGTGGTAGCAGCCGCCCGGGATATAGATGAGGGTGCCCTGCTTCATCAGGTAGGGTACGCCGTCGAGATAAACGTCAGCTTCGCCGGAAACGCCGAAATAGACTTCGCCCTTTTCATGGACGCCGCCCTTGTCGCCGACCTTGCCGGTGCCGCCGCCCGGGCAGACCGTGCCGTGGTTGACGTTGACGGCCTTTTCGCCGGCCATCAGGTTGTCGAGCAGGAGTCTGGATTCATAGTCGCCGCCGCCAAAGGGTTTAATGTCTTCAGGATTATAGATTTTCGGTTCCATGGGGATGTGCCTCCTCTATCAATTTTATTGCCTCCATTATCCGCTTTTTAGGCCGGCTTGTCAAGGTCTTTGCGGCAATTTATTCTCTTCTTTATTCAAAAAGCGGCATTCTGCAAGGGCTGGCGGGGATTGCGGGAAATGGGTTTTATAAAAACTCTCTCCGTGTACGCCGAAATTTATCTCAAAAATGAAAAAACCAGCTCCGGAGCGGCTGCCCCGGAGCTGGCTGAAAAGGGAAAACATGTATTCGCTTATACCAGTGCGATCGACATAATCAGGGTCAGGAATACGATCGCGGAAATGGATACGAGCTTGATGAGGATGTTGATCGCAGGGCCCGACGTATCCTTGAACGGGTCGCCGACCGTGTCGCCGACGACGGCCGCTTTGTGCTCTTCGCTGCCCTTGCCGCCGAGGTTGCCGGCTTCAATATGCTTTTTGGCATTGTCCCAGGCGCCGCCCGCGTTGGAGAGCATGATGGCGAGGATAAAGCCGGTGATCGTGGAACCGAGCAGCATGCCGGCCACGCCGTATACGCCGAGGAAGAATCCGGCGACGATGGGCGCCGCAACCGCCAGTACGGACGGAATAATCATCTCACGCTGCGCGGCGGAGGTGCAGATGCTGACGCAGGAGGCGTAATCCGGCTCCGCTTTGCCGTCCATGAGCCCGACGATTTCCTTGAACTGCCTGCGCACTTCCACAACAATCCCCTGCGCGGCTTTGCCGACAGATTCCATGGTCAGCGCGGCGAAGATGAAGGGCAGCACGCTGCCGACGAACAGGCCGACCATGACGTTGGGATTGGTAATGTTGAGCTGCTCGAGGCTGAACGTGGGCAGTTGCAGCTTGACCTGGTCGATAAAGGAGGCGATCAGGGCAAGCGCGGTCAGCGCGGCCGAACCGATGGCAAAGCCCTTGCCGGTGGCGGCGGTGGTGTTGCCGAGCGAGTCAAGCGCGTCTGTGCGCTCGCGGACCTTGGCGTCGAGGTGCGCCATCTCGGCAATGCCGCCTGCGTTGTCGGCGATGGGGCCGTACGCGTCGGTGGCAAGCGTGATGCCGAGGGTGGACAGCATGCCGACAGCAGCGAGGCCGATGCCGTACAGGCCGGCGAAATTATAGGAGAGGATGATGGCGACGCCGATGATCAGAATCGGGATAATCGTCGACATCATGCCCAGCGAAATACCGCCGATGATGATGGTCGCAGGTCCGGTCTTGGAGG
>CAJLRT010000348.1 GCA_905209135.1 uncultured Eubacteriales bacterium | reverse complement strand
GCGGGGGGCTCGGGCAGCGCCCCGGCCGTTTCGGACGAACCCATCAAAATATCGATGTATTACGCAGATAACCCCACGCTGCCGTATATGGACAGCTGGCTGGCGGTTCAGGAGACTGCGAAAATCGCGGGTGTGGACCTGACGGTGGAGGCTATCCCTTCCACGGATTACAATACCAAGGTCTCCCTGGCGCTGAACACCGGCGAAAATTGTCCCGACGTGATACTTTATCAGGATACTAAGGGCGAGAATTCTTCGCTGGCGCTCAACGGAGCCATCGTCCCCATCAGCGATTATCCGGAATGGACGCCCAACTTTAACGCCATGGTGGAAAAGCTGGGCCTGAAGGATGATGTGGAGGAACTGGCGCTGAAGGACGGCAAGCGCTATTTTATGCCGCAGCTGTTCGACCAGCCCTTCTATGACGGCGGCCTGATCATGCGTCAGGATTACCTGGAGGAAAAGGGTTTTGATGCGCCCAAGACCTTCGATGATCTGTACGAGATCCTCAAAGCCTATAAGGCGGACCATCCCGATTCCTACCCGCTTACCACGCTTGTCGCGCCCTATGTTACATACCGCATGACGATGCCTTCTTTCGGCATCAGCTTCGGAAAGAGCTCATCCTCCGGCACGGGCGCGCTGAGCTACGATTATGAAAAGGGCGAATATTTCGAGGGCTGCATCAGCGAGGAAGCCCGCGAATATCTGCGCTTCATGAATAAGCTGTATGCGGAAGGCCTGCTCGACCCCGAGATGGCTGCCCCCATCGACGGCGACGTATGGTCCACCAAGATGGCAACGGGCGCCGCAATGGCTACTTACGCTTACTACGACCAGATCGGCGGCGTTGAGACCGCCAGCGAGATCGACGGCTTCAAGCTCCAGATGTATCCGTCCCTGGAAGGCCCGGCCGGCGCACACCATCAGCCCAAATCCAAAACCGGCAAGGGCATCATGTTCCCGGCTTCCACCGCCGAGCGCGACGATTTCGAGCAGGTAGTACGCGCCGTGGATGAGATGTTCTTCTCGGAGGAATGCTCCACGATCTGGTGCCTGGGCGTGGAGGGTACGACCTACACCATGGACGGCGACAAGATCGTTTATTCCGACGACCTCACAAGTTCGCCCGACGGCATTTACAAAACCATGCAGGTGAAGTACGGCTGCGGCGCGGATCCTTTCCAGTTTGTGTGGATCAACGAACGCGAAATGAGCAAGTATGACGAGAACTACGCCCAGATCAACAAAACCGTCGCAGGCATGGAGGATGGCAATGTGATCCAGCCGCTGCCCCCGACGCCGCTGTTTGACGACCTGACGGCCGAAGATGCGGCCAGCCTGCAGACGCCGCTGGCGGACAGCATCGAGGTATGGATCGACGCATTCGTCACCGGTTCAAAGAGCCTGGATACCGATTGGGACGCCTATGTGGCAGAGATGAAAAACCTGCAGATCGAAGAATTCTGCAAGATGTACAACGACAACCTGCGCAAATAAACCGAAAAAAACATAAGTGCCCGCGGGACGGGGCCGTACAACCGATATGGCCCCGTCCCGTGTTTTTCCATTTACTGCCTTTGTATGGCGTGCAAATCAACTGCAAGGAGGTCCTGCGGAATGCCCAAGACAGCCGTATTGACGGCGGACGCGAAAGCCGCGAAGCGCAAAGCGTTCCGAAAACATCTCAAAC
>CAJLRT010000347.1 GCA_905209135.1 uncultured Eubacteriales bacterium | reverse complement strand
CCGCGCCCGGCCCGTTCACCCTCGTGCCGCCGCCCGCGCCTGCGCTTGTCCCGCACCGGCTTGCCGCGGACCGGCCCATGCGGTCCGCCCATTCATGTGCCGGTTTTTCCGGCCGCACTTTTGCCGGCTGCCGTCCCCATCCCTGGGCCTTGTTCTTGCGGCTGCGGCGTCCTGTCCCTGTGTTCGGTCCTGCCGCCCAAACTGCGGCCTGTTTCTATTCCGCAAGAACCTGCCGCCGCGGCCTGCTTGCGGCCCTGCACAACAGGAGGCCGGAGAAGGGGCGCATGCGTCCGTTCCCGGTGCGTTCCACGCTCGCAACAACATCCGTTGTAAGCGATTGGGCCATGTGTATGCCGCCGGGGCTATTCGCCGGAAATGGTAATGATCCGTTCATTTTCCGCCTGCCCGTATTCAATGTGAATCCGCACGGCGTCCGCCGGAATGGCGTCTTCAATATTTTCACACCACTCGCAGGCGATAATCCGCCCGCTGTCCAGGTATTCGTAAAAGCCCGTGTCCTCCAGGCCGTCCGCATCAATCCGGTACATGTCAAAGTGGCACAGCGGTTTCGGTCCGCGGTAGTCGTGGACGATGGCGAACGTGGGGCTGGACACGGGATCAGCGCACCCCAGCCCTGCGGCCAGGCCCCGGATGAAACAGGTCTTGCCCGCGCCGAGGTCGCCGTACATGGCGAGAAACGCACCCGGCCGTAGCTGTGCGGCAAACGTGCGAGCGGCGGCTTCCGTCTCCTGCGCGCTGTGGGTAACAATCCGCCGTTCCATCTCAGAACAGCCCGGAAATCTTGCCCGTTGCGTCCACGTCGATCTGTAGCGCGGCGGGCGCTTTCGGCAGGCCCGGCATCGTCATGATATTGCCGGTCAGCACCACGGCAAAGCCCGCGCCGGCGCTTAGCGTAACGTCGCGAACCTGCATGGTAAAGCCCCTTGGCCTGCCGAGCTTCTTGGCGTCGTCCGTCAGGGAGTACTGCGTTTTCGCCATGCAGACCGGCACGTTTCCAAACCCCATCTCCTCAATTCTGCGTATGGATGCCTCGGCCTGCTCGCTGTACTGCACGTCTTTTCCGCCGTACACTTTCTGTACGACGGCGAGGATCTTGTCTTTGATGGGCAGGTCGAGCGGATAGGTAAAGCGGAATTCCCCCGCGCTTGCGTCGCACGCCTCGGCGACGAGCCTCGCCAGCTCAATGCCACCGTCCCCGCCGCGGGCGTGCACCTGCGACAGCGCGTAGGGGATACCGGTTTTTTTGAGGTATGCGTCCAGCACGGCGATTTCTGCCTGCGTATCGCTCGGGAACTGATTGATCGCGACAACGATCGGCCGCCCGAAGTTCTTCAGGCTGTCGATGTGGGCGGCAAGGTTTTCAAGCCCTTCGGATACGGCCTGCGTATTTTCCCTGCCCAGGTCGGCCTTTTCCACGCCGCCGTGGTATTTGAGCGCGCGGATGGTTGCAACGAGCACAATCGCCGCGGGCGTCAGCCCCGCCATGCGGCACTTGATGTCGAGGAACTTTTCTCCGCCGAGGTCGGAGCCGAATCCGGCTTCCGTAATGCAGTAGTCGCCCAGCTTCAGCGCGAGCTTTGTGGCCATGATAGAGTTGCACCCGTGGGCGATATTGGCGAACGGTCCGCCGTGCATGAAGCAGGGCGTACCCTCAATGGTCTGCACGAGAGATCGGAAGAGC
>CAJLRT010000346.1 GCA_905209135.1 uncultured Eubacteriales bacterium | reverse complement strand
CATACGAGATCACTGTGTGACTGGAGTTCAGACGTGTGCTCTTCCGATCCCCCGCAGGTGATGGAATCGCCGATAAATTCTATTTTGCGCGCCTTTGCCGCCGGCGGGCTGAGCAGCTCGCCGCCGTATACGCGCACGCCGCCGACAAGCAGGCTGGACTGCAGCGCCTCCGTAAGCTTGACGACGCGCACGGTATGCTCCCCCGGCGCAAGTGCGCGCGCAAGCGGGACCCAGGCCGCGCCCGCAACCGGGATACGCCCGCCCTGCGGGATTCCGTCCACATAGACCTGGATGCGCGGCGCCTCGCCGATAATATCCGCGTCCAGCTCCGCATCCAGCCCCGTTCCCCGAAAGCGCAGTTCAAAGCCGGAAGCCGTCCAGGAAACCTGGGTTTTTCCGTCCTCCCGTACAAAGGTTCTGCCCAGCCAGCGGGCGTTGGTCTCATTGAGCGCGGTCATAAGCGCAGCCTCCTCTGTGTTTGTTGTGCCGCCGATGCGGGCGGCGATCCGCGCCCGCCTGGCGCGGTGCCGGTCCTGCGGAAAGGACGGCCGGGGCAGGCGGGCGGTCTAGTCCACCAGGATGCGGACAAAGACCTTTTTACCCTTTTTCACAATGAATTCACCCGAGCTGAACTCTTCGGCCGCATAGGACTGCATGGGGTCCTCCACGACCGCGCCGGCGGCCGTAATACCGCGCTGGGCGATCAGGCGGCGGCCCTCGCCTTTGGAGGGGACGACGCCGGCGGCGAGCAGCAGGTCGAGCACGCCGATTTTCCCGTCGGTAAACGCCGAGGCGGGAACTGTTGCAGAGGGCATGTCCTTCGCGTCCGCGCTCTTCGAGAACAGCGCGCGCGCCGTCTCCTGCGCGCGGGCGGCTTCGGCCTCGCCGTGCACTTCTTTTGTGATTTCATAGGCGAGCAGTTCCTTGGCCTCGTTGATGCGGCCGTCGCGCACGCCCTCGTACGCCTCGATCTGCTCCACGGGCACAAAGGTGAGCAGCTTTAGGCACTTGACCACGTCCGCATCGTCCACATTGCGCCAGTACTGATAGAATTCATAGGGGGAGGTCTTTTCCGGGTTGAGCCAGACCGCGCCCTTTTCCGTCTTGCCCATCTTTTTGCCCTCGCTCGTTGTCAGCAGGGTAAAGGTGATTCCGTACGCCTCCGCGCGCTTCTTGCGGCGGATGAGCTCTACGCCGCCCAGGATATTCGACCACTGGTCGTCCCCGCCCATTTCCAGCACGCAGCCGTACTTGTTGTAGAGGACGTAAAAGTCATAGCTCTGCATGAGCATATAGTTGAATTCCAGAAAGGTAAGGCCCTTTTCCATGCGGCTCTTGAAGCACTCGGCCGTCAGCATACGGTTGACGGAGAAGTGCACGCCCACCTCGCGCAGAAAGTCGATATAGTTGAGCGGCAGCAGCCAGTCGCCGTTTTTCAGCACGAGCGCCTTGTCGTCGCTGGAAAAGTCGATCAGGCCGCTCATCTGCGCCTTGAAGCAGTTGGCGTTGTGGTCGACCTGTTCGGGCGTGAGCATTTTGCGCATATCGCTCTTGCCGGAGGGGTCGCCGATCATGCCGGTGCCGTTGCCCAGGATGACGATCGGCCGGTGCCCGGCGCGCTGCATGTGCGCCATTACCATAATCTGCACAAAATGGCCGACGTGCAGGGAGTCCGCCGTGGGGTCAGATCGGAAGAGCGTCGTGTAGGGAAAGAGTGT
>CAJLRT010000345.1 GCA_905209135.1 uncultured Eubacteriales bacterium | reverse complement strand
GAACGCCATGGAAATTATTACGGTAAAACAGCTCAATGCGTATATCAAATCACTCATCGAGGGGGACGCCCTGCTCTACAATGTCACCGTCAAGGGCGAAATTTCAAATTTTACAAACCACTACAAGTCGGGCCACTTCTATTTCAGCCTCAAGTTCGAGGGCGCGCTCATCCGCGCCGTCATGTTCCGTTCAAGCGCGCAGAAGGTCCGCTTCGAGCCGCGCGACGGCATGCTCGTGCTCGCGCGCGGGCGCGTGTCGGTGTTTGAGCGGGACGGGCAGTACCAGCTCTATGTGGAGGAGATGACGCTCGACGGCGCGGGCGACCTGTACATGCAGTTCGAGCTGCTCAAGCAGAAACTCAGCGCCAAGGGCCTGTTCGACCCGGCCCGCAAAAAGCCCATTCCCAAGATCCCGCTGCGCATCGGAGTCGTCACCTCGCCTACGGGCGCCGCGGTGCGGGACATCATCAACGTGCTCGGCCGCCGCTTTCCCGCCGCAAAGGTAATCCTGTACCCGGTCCTCGTCCAGGGCGAGGGCGCGGCGGCGCAGATCGCGGAGGCCATCGAGTACTTCAACCGCGCGCGCGCGGCGGACGTGCTGATCGTGGGCCGCGGCGGCGGCTCGATCGAGGACCTGTGGGCCTTCAACGAGGAGCGCGTCGCCTACGCCATCGCCGCGTCCGAGCTACCCGTCATCTCGGCGGTCGGCCATGAGATCGACTTTACCATCGCCGACTTTGTCGCGGACCTGCGCGCGCCCACGCCGTCGGCGGCGGCGGAGCTGGCCGCGCCCGAGGTGGGCGTGCTCATGAACCGCTTTGTCAACCTCATGGCCCGCCTGCAGCTGCTGCTGATCAACAGCGTAAAGGCCAAGCGGCAGCGGCTGGACTATGTCTGCTCCATGCCGGCGCTGCGCGACCCGATGCGGCTGATCAACGAACGGCGCCTGCTCACCGACCACCTGACCGCGCAGATGGCAGCGCAGATGCGCCTGTCCACGTCCGCGGCGAAACAGCGCTTCGGCGGCCTTACGGCAAAGCTCGAGTCGCTCAGCCCGATGGCCGTGCTCGGCCGGGGGTATACATACATGCGCAGCCCGGACGGCCGCATCGTCAAAAGCGTCGGCGAACTGGACCGGGGCGATACGGTTTCCGCCGTATTCGCGGACGGCAGCGCCCTGCTGACGGTAGATTCCATCACTCCGAAGGAGGATATATAAATGGCACAGAAAAAGAGTTTCGAGGAGGCGATCAAGCGCCTGGAGGAAATTGTGAAAGCGCTTGAAAGCGGGGATACCCCCCTGGAACAGTCCATCGCGCTGTTCGAAGAGGGGACCGAACTCGCCGGTTACTGCAACAAACTGCTGGAAACAGCGCAACAGAAAGTCGTCATGTTGACGTCCGACGAAGCGGGCGGAATGGAAGAACGCCCCTTTGCCGGTGAGGCGGGATAATGGGATACGAGGAACAATACAAACAGTACGTCTCGGATATAGAGACCGCGCTGCAGGGCGCGCTGCCCCTGCGGAAAATAACGGAACGGTGCATCTACGAGTCTGCGCGCTACAGCCTGCTTGCGGGAGGCAAGCGCGTCCGGCCGGTGCTGCTGCTGGAATTCGCAACCCGGTTCGGCTGCGACAAGGAGCGGGCCATGCCCTATGCGCTCGCGCTGGAGATGATCCACACCTATTCCCTGATCCACGACGACCTGCCCTGCATGGACAACGATTCCATGCGCCGCGGCCGGC
>CAJLRT010000344.1 GCA_905209135.1 uncultured Eubacteriales bacterium | reverse complement strand
CTGGCCGCCATCACCTCTATCGGCATGCAGCCCTCAAATACCATGTCGGGCTCAAAGTCCCGCTGCTGTACGCACTGCGCGCCGACCAGCGCCTCCCGAAAACGCAGGTACTCTTCCCGCGTCATCGGGCAGTTTATGTAATCGGGCGTTCCCTTGCCGTAGCGGGAAGCAAAGTAGGCGGTGCCCATGTCGATGCTCTCATATGTAACGATCGGGGCCGCCGCGTCAAAAAAGCTGAGCGCGCCGCCGAACCTGTCCGCAATATCCGCGGCGAGCGCGGGCAGGGTAAGCGGGCCCGTCGCGACCACGCAGGGCCGGCAGTCCGGAATCCGGTCCAGCCTGGCCGATGTGACGGATATGTTCGGGTGCGACGTAATTTTTTCCGTCACAAGCGCGGAAAACGCGGCGCGGTCGACGGCCAGCGCGCCGCCCGCCGGCACGCTCGTGGCGTCCGCGCACTCCATAATCAGCGAGCCGAGCAGCCGCATCTCCTGCTTGAGCAGGCCGACCGCGTTCTCCAGCGCGCTCGCGCGCAGGGAGTTGGAGCAGACGAGCTCGGCGAAGTCCGGGCTGTGATGTGCGGGCGGCATCTCCAGCGGCTTGCATTCAACAAGCTCCGCCTGCACGCCCGCCTGCGCAATCTGCCATGCGGCCTCGCAGCCGGCGAGGCCCGCGCCGATCACCTTAACCGGCATTTTTCTTCTTCCCTTCCGTCTCATAGCCGCAGCCCTCGCCGAGGCAGTGAATCTTCCCGCCGCGGCGCGTCTCGCGGAACAGGGTCTTGCCGCACTTGGGACAGATATCCGCCAGCGGCTTATCCCAGGTCATGAACTGGCACTTGGGGTTGTGCTCGCAGCCGAAATAGGTTTTCCCCTTCTTCGATTTTTTCTCGAGCACTTTGCCGCCGCAGACCGGGCAAACGCCGGGCGTCTCCACGACGATCGACTTTGTGTTCCTGCATTCGGGAAAGCCCGGGCAGGCCAGGAACTTGCCGTTTTTACCGCTGCGGATCACCATGTTGCGGCCGCACTTTTCACAGATAACGTCCGTTACCTCTTCCGGAACCTTGATTTTAACGCCTTTCAGCTTTTCATTGGCGTCCTCGAGCGTCTGCTCAAAGCCGCCGTAGAAGGCGCGGATCAGGTCCACCCAGTCGCGGTTGCCCTTCGCGACCTCCTCAAGGTCGTCCTCCATGGCCGCCGTGAACTTCACGTTTACAATATCCTTGAAATACTCGGTCATCAGGTCGTTGACGATCTTGCCCAGCGGCGTCGGGGACAGCAGCTTCTTCTCCCGCACCGCGTATTCGCGGTTGATGATGGTCGCGATCGTCGGCGCATAGGTGCTGGGCCGGCCGATCCCCTTGTCCTCCATCGCCTTGATCAGCGTGTCGTCGGTATAGCGGGCGGGCGGCTTTGTGAAGTTCTGCTCGTGCTTAAGCTCAATAAACTGCAGAACGTCGCCCTCTTTGAGCGGGGGGATTTGTCTGCCCTTGTCGATCACCTCTTCGTCCTTGCTCTCGGAATAAAGGGCGGTGAAGCCGTCGAACTTGATTTTCTGATACTGCAGTTTGAACAGGTATCCGTTTGCAAGGATGGACACGGCGGTCACGTCATACGTCGCCGCGCTCATCTGGCTTGCGACAAACCGGCTCCAGATGAGCTTGTACAGCCGGTACTGCTGCGCCGTCAGGCTGTCCTTGATCTGATCCGGCACGAGGCTTACGTCCGTCGGGCGGATCGCCTCGT
>CAJLRT010000343.1 GCA_905209135.1 uncultured Eubacteriales bacterium | reverse complement strand
CATGAAGCGCTCCCCCCTTTTTCGGCGCGCAGGACGTAGACCGTGTCCAGGACAAAGGACTGCGCGGCGCGCTGAACGGCGGATCTGTCCATGCGCTCGACACTGCCGATCACCGCATCCAGATCCGTCGGCAATCCCAAAAGGTTCTGCGTGAGCGCATAGTCCTCCAGGTTGTACATGGAATCCGCAATGGATTTCAGGTTGTTGATATACGTGTATTTCGCGGCATCCAGCGCCTGGTCGGAAAAGGCGCCCTGCTGCACCGCCTCGAGCTGGCGGCCGATCTCCTCGCGCGCCACGCCGATGTTCTCCGGCAGCACGCCGGAATAGACGATCATGATCCGCTTGAGCTTATCCAGCCGCGCTGAACAGTAATAGCAGAGCGAAAGATTTTCCCGCACATTCAGAAACAGCATGCTGTGCGGGCTCGCGCCGAACAGGATTAAAAACAGCGTGCAGGCGGTAAAGTCGACCTCATCCGTATCCAGCCGGTAGCCGAGCGAGAGCTTGGCCTGCTCGACCTGGAACGACTCCGTGTATTCGCGCACGCCGCCGCGCCGCGCAATATATGATGTCTGCACCAGCACGGGCCGGCGGTCCGCCGCGAAAGCGTCCGCCATCAGCGACGCGACGCGCTGCTGCGAAAACGCGCCTATGGCAAAGATCTCGAATACGGCGCTCTGCAGCGCTTGTTTGTAAAACGAAAACAACGACGACGGCGTGATTTTTTCAATCTCCTCACACGTGCCGAACTCGCAGACTTCAAACGGCTGGCCCTGCGCCATCAGCTCCCCGCAGCGGTGCACGGCGTAGGCCGTTTTTTCATTGCTTCGCGCGGCGAGCAGATCCAGCAGGTTTCGCTTTTCAGTCTCCACAATATCGGCGCGGAATACGCCGTCCTCCAGCAGCGGCTGAAAGAGAATCTCCTTCAAAAAGGCTGCGGCGTCCTCCGTGAGCGCGGGCGCGCCGGGGATGAATCTCCCGTCTACAAAATCGATAAAAAAGCTGATAATGTGCGCTTCGCCCTTTTTTCGGATCTGCACGTCAAACCGCGCGCCGTACAGTTCCTCCAGGCGGCGGTTCACCGCGTCGATCCCCGGATACGCCGCGCTGCCGCGCTTGAGTACAAACGCGAGCAGGGACGCGTTGGAAGCGGCTTGCGCGCTCAGCGGATGGATAACGCTGACCGACAGATAATTCGTTTTGAACTTATCGGCCGGCAAAGCGTTGACATAGACCGCCGGCGCGATTTCCACATGGTTCAAGGCACGACCTCCGTTTCTCAGGTATATATCTTATAATATACTCTTTCTGCCAGAAAAAGTCAATTCATTCCCGAATCTTTCAGCCTACGTTTGCGATTCATACACAATCTCAACCGCGTGCCGGCGTCCGTCCAGCGGGACAAAACCGGCGCGGAGCCCGTCGACAAACATCGTGCTCTCTTCCCCGCGCTTTGCCTGCACGGCGACTTCAGTGCCGCGCAGTTTCACCGTAAAGGAAAAGGCGTCCCATGCCGCCGGCGGTTTGGGGCTGATATAGGCGCGCTCCCCCTCCGTCTTCACCCCGAGCAGTTCTTCAAGCACAATGCGGAAATACCAGCCTGCCGCGCCCGTATACCAGCTCCAGCCGCCGCGCCCGAGAAAGGCCGGCGCGGCGTATACGTCCCCGGAGAGCACATACGGCTCGTTGCGGTAAGGGCTGGGCCCCGCCTCGCCGTACTTGCGCAGGGGGTTGAGCAGATCCAGGATTTCA
>CAJLRT010000342.1 GCA_905209135.1 uncultured Eubacteriales bacterium | reverse complement strand
CGACCACCGAGATCTACACTCTTTCCCTACACGACGCTCTTCCGATCTCCATATCGTCGCCTGCGGCACGGCCTATCACGTCGGCGTGGTCGGCAAGTACGCCATTGAAAAGCTGGCGCGCATCCCCGTCGACGCGGCGCTCGCCTCCGAGTTCCGCTACAGCGACCCGATTGTGAACGAGAAAACGCTGACCATCGTCATCAGCCAGTCCGGCGAAACGGCCGACACCATCGCCGCCCTGCGCGAGTCCAAGCGGCTCGGCGCGCGCACGCTCGCCATTGTCAACGTGGTCGGCTCCACCATTGCCAACGAGGCCGACGACGTGCTCTATACCTGGGCCGGACCGGAGATCGCGGTCGCGTCCACCAAGGCGTACACGACGCAGCTTGGCGTGATGTATCTGCTCTGCCTGCAGCTTGCCGGGACGCTCGGCAGAATCTCCGCCGCGGAGTACGACGGTTATGTGGCCGAACTGCAGCGCATTCCGGATAAGATGGAGGCGATCCTTAAGGACAAGGAGAAAATCCAGTACTATGCCTCCCGGTATTTCTCCGCCAAGGATGTGTTCTTCATCGGCCGCAATTTTGACTATGCCGTGGCGATGGAAGCGTCGCTCAAGCTCAAGGAGATTTCCTATATGCACAGCGAGGCGTACGCCGCCGGCGAACTCAAGCACGGCACCATTTCGCTCATTGAAGAGGGCACTCCCGTTGTGGCACTGGCGACAAACCAGCGCCTGTACGAGAAGATTATGTCCAATGTCAAGGAAGTGACGGCGCGCGGCGCGAGCGTAATCGCGCTTACAACGGCCGCCAACGCGGCGATTGCCGACGAGGTCGCCGCCGTGCTGACGATTCCGGAAACGGACGAACTGCTCCTGCCCTGCCTGTCCGTGCTGCCCATGCAGCTGTTCGCATACTATGTGGCCGCTCTGCGCGGGTGCGACATCGACAAGCCCCGCAACCTTGCAAAATCGGTTACAGTGGAATAACAGGAATGGTTCCTGAATTTGGCGGTGAGGATTCACCGCCAAATTTTTAGGTTTTTGGAGCGGGAATGGATTTTCTGCTTGTAGTTTTTTGAGCTTTTAGGTATAATAAGTAAAAAGCGAAGCATTTGAAAAAGGGGAATGGCGTCATGCAGAACGAAACGATACTGGTACTGGATTTTGGCGGGCAGTACAATCAGCTCATCGCGCGCCGTGTGCGCGACCTGGGCGTGTACAGCGAGGTACTGCCCTATACCACGCCGATCGAAAAAATCCGGGCGGCAGGTTATAAGGGAATCATTTTTACGGGCGGGCCAAACAGCGTGCACGAGCCCGCGTCTCCGCACTGCGACAACGCGATTTTTGAGCTCGGCGTGCCGGTGCTGGGCATCTGCTACGGCGCGCACATCATGGCAGACCAGCTCGGCGGCGCCGTTGCGCCTGCGCCGGCGGGCGAATACGGGACAAGCCGTGTTGTAGTCGACCGTGAAAGCCCGCTGTTTCAGGGGATCGACCGTGAGAGCGTATTTTGGATGAGCCACAGGGACAGCATATCAAAGCTGCCGGCCGGCTTTACTGTGACGGCGCACACCGACGAGTGCCCCGTCGCGGCGATGGAAGCGGCCGAGCGGGGCCTGTACGCAGTACAGTTCCATCCGGAGGTGGAGCACAGCGTGCAGGGCGTCGACCTGCTGCGCAATTTCCTGTATGAGGTCTGCGGCTGCAAAGGCGACTGGGTGATGGCGTCGTTTGTGGAATCGAACGTGCGCGCGCTTCG
>CAJLRT010000341.1 GCA_905209135.1 uncultured Eubacteriales bacterium | reverse complement strand
GGGCCGGCGGCGTCCAGCCGCCGCTTCATCTCGTCCATGTAGGGGATGCCGATCTTCACGACCTCCTTGGCGGGCAGGCCGCGCAGCGCCTCGAGCGCGCGCAGGTCGCGGATCTGATAGTCGCCGGAGACGAAGACTGTGTCGTAATAGTCGATGCCGAACATCCGGTAGCCGGCGACCTCGTTGGCCGCGTGCAGGATGTGGACATAGCAGTCCACGCCCGGCGAGCGCTTCCACTGGTAGACATCCAGCCCCGGCGTGGTGGACAGCAGCACGTTCGCGCGCAGGAAGTTGAGCTTGGCAAAGGCCTTGTTGCCCTCGCCGAGAAACTCCGCGTGGACGTGTGCATACGGGTTTTGCAGCGCCGGATCGTCGGGCGACGCCGTCAGATACGCAACGTCCAGCCCGCGCCGGTCCAGCTCGCGGCACACGGGCTCCATCACGTTCCAGTAGCGCTTGTCGTCCACGAAGACGGCCAGCGGGTGCTTTTCCTGGTCGACGGCGGTCTTTTCCCCGCCGCTCAGGAGAAAGCGCAGCTTGATGATCCAGCCCCGCAGCGCAAAGTTCAGTGCGCCGATGATGCCGATCAGAATGGCAAAGAGCATGCTGCCCGTGCCGGGATCAATGTACAGTTTCATGTTTTCCGTTCTCCTCTGCCCGTAGCATCCACAGCCCGGCGAGCACGCTGCAGGCGGCACAGAACCCGGACACGAGCAGTCCGGCGCCGCGAAGGTCATCGGCGGGGAAAAGTCCGCCGAAGAGATTGATGAGCGCATGGATGCCCAGCGCCGGCACGATGGAGCGGTAATAGGCGACCGTCCCGCACAAGGCGAAGCCCGTGCAGGCGGCGCACACCGCCTGTATGCCGACGGCGCCCGGTGCGCCTCCGATGAGATTGACGGCGTGGAACACGCCGAACACGGCCGCGTTGAGCACGGCCGCCGTCAGCGGCCGCAGCCGCTGCGTATGTTCCCACAGATACCCGCGGAAAGCCAGCTCCTCCGCCATGCCGCACACGACGTACATCCCGCAGGCGAAAAACCCGTCCGCGGCGGCGCTGCGGCCGCAGGCGGCCAGCACCAGATCGCCGGCCGGCCAGAGCAGCAGCAACAGCAGTCCCGGCCACCGCTTCCGCCCCCGGCGGCAGGCGCCGAGACCGTATCTGCGTCGGTAAAGGATCAGCGCCGCCGCGAGAAAGACCGCCAGCCCCGCGAAAGTGACGCTGTGCGGCAGGCCGATCCTGCGGGAAACGAACTCGCCCAGTGTGTAGATCAGGGCATATATCAGCACCAGGTAGACCATAGAAAACAAACGCATCCTTTACAACATTTTTTCATTATATAATGTCGAAATCCGAAACACAAGGGAATCTGCACATATTTCCGACATGGTTTTTAAATGCGCTTGACAAATCCGGGGAATAAGTTCATAATGCGCATTGCATATCAAGAAAATGAACGCAAGGGAGTCTGACGATCTTGTTGACAAAAAATCAGTTTGCGCTGCTCAACTACATTGCCGCCCGTCCCGCGGGCGAGCCGGCGCTTTCGCAGCGCGCCATCGCGCAGGGCACCGGCAAAGCGCTCGGCACCGTGAACGGGATGGTCAAGGAGCTGAGCGCCATGGGCTGTCTCGACGGGGCAAACCGCATCACGGATGCGGGGCTTGCGGCGCTCGCGCCGTACCGGGTGGACAACGCCGTCATTATGGCGGCGGGATGATGCAAGTGTTGATAGTGCAGCCCCTGCAACACCCATGCCAAGTCCGAATAT
>CAJLRT010000340.1 GCA_905209135.1 uncultured Eubacteriales bacterium | reverse complement strand
GAGATCTACACTCTTTCCCTACACGACGCTCTTCCGATCTATGCAGATCCCGGTTGAAGTCGCCACGGCGCGCAGCATATAGTCGCCGTCCGCCGGCGTTACAGAGCCCTGCGCGCCGACGCGCGTCCAGCGCGCATCCTGGTTCCAGCCGGTCGCGCTCGTGCCGCTTCCGTCCTCAAAGCTGCCGTTGGTAACGAGCGACGACGGCTCGGGGTCGAACAGGACCTCCCGGAACTGGAGGTCGTCGAAATACACCGCCTGCCCCGTCAGCGACGTGGAGGTGTTGTCCACCACGCAGCGCGGATAAATCGTGGTATTGTTCCCGGTGTAGAAGGTCATCGTCACCGAGACCCATTCGCCGGAGGTGTTCTCCGTCCCAATCTGCGTGCCGGCGATGTCCGCCTGGCTGGAGTTGAGCAGATTGCAGTACGAAGTGCCGCCCAGGCTCTTGCGGTAAATCTTGCAGGAATACTCGTAATACGTATTGGCCTTGACCGTCATCGGGCTGCCGATGGTCAGCGCCGTCGACGTGGACAGCACCTTCATCATGCTGCTGCCGCTGGCCGGTGTAACGCCGTTTTCCGCGCCGACGCGCGTCCAGCGCGCATCCTGATTCCAGCCGGTCGCGCTTGTGCCTGTGCCGAGTTCAAAACTGCCGTTGGATACGAGGTTTTCCCCATATCCGGTGCTCACCTTGCGCAGCGACACGTCGTCGAGCCATACTTTCTGCCCGGTTTTGAGTGCGTTTGCCACGCAGCGCAGCTTGATTGGCGCCGACGGGGCTGTGAATTCAACAGTCAGCTGTTCAAATTCCCCGGTCTTGGTCGCGGCCGCAGAACCGAGCGCGCCTTCGTTGACGTCCATGTAGACGTTCGCGGTCACGCCCGCGTCCCGTTTGACACGGAACGTCAGCCGGTAGGTGGAGCCTCCGTCAAGCTGCAGGGTGCTTTCATTGCCCTCCTGGGACGTGTAGTACACGCCCGCATTTTCAGACGAAAGCCCGGTACCCTGCCCAGTAGCCATCAGCGCAGCGGAATTGCCGTATCCGCCGGAGGAGACGCGCTGCCATGAGCCTCCGTTCCAGTCGGCGCGCAGCCACCAGTCGCTCATGTCCGTGCTCTCAAAACTTCCGTTTTGGATCATTTCCGCCCCCAGGCTGTCCGTCGCCTGCAGCGGGGTAATGAGCGTAGTCAGCGCCAAAATGACTGCAACGAGCAAGCTGAGCCTTTGTTTGTTCATCCTTTTTCTCCTTTCACCTCTTTTTTATTACAGGGGATACCCTGCTTCCAT
Organism: uncultured Eubacteriales bacterium; assembly: GCA_905209135.1. Taxonomy (GTDB): domain Bacteria; phylum Bacillota; class Clostridia; order Oscillospirales; family UMGS1783; genus UMGS1783. The sequence continues at coordinate 490 of CAJLRT010000340.1, read as the reverse complement.
ACGGAATTGGGGCATTCCCCGCCAAATTCACCACTCCCTGAACTGCCGCCTTCATCCGGCAAAGGCAGCCGGCAACCACAACGCATATTACGTTATATATGTATTATATTTTACGGAAGTGTAAAAGTAAAGCGCAAAACAGGCACTTGGTATATAAAATATCCATTGTTTTTCAGCGGTATTTTAGCACTTATGTCTATGCTTTATTTGTATTTCAGATATTTTTACAAATTCGCGACCGATATGTTTACATCGGTCTTATCTGGAACGGCCGATTGGCCGCCTGCTTTATGCGAACAAAAAAACGCCGAGGTTGCAACCTCGGCGTTTTCCGCAATATTTTATTCGCTCTGCGTCTCTCCCTGCGCCGCAGGCGCGGGCGCCAGCCGGCGTACGAGTACGGAGCGGGCCAGCGCGCCGTCCATCTGCTCTATCTTAAAATCGTATCCGCCGTACTGCACGGACGGAACAGGGCCGGCGGCTGGGATGT
>CAJLRT010000339.1 GCA_905209135.1 uncultured Eubacteriales bacterium | reverse complement strand
AACTGGTATGTGGAAGCAAAGCGAAGCGCCCTCAAAATCCGCAGCGCATCTTCTGAAAAACGTTCGTCCGGGTTTCCCACGCAGGAAATCACTTTGTTCCTCAAATCCTCTTTGCCGTGGAACGGGTCAACAAGGCCGGCCTGATTAAACGCCATTGCATTGACGGTAAAGTCTCTTCTGGACAAATCCTGATGGATACTCCGGGTAAACCGGACAGAATCCGGATGGCGATTGTCCGAGTAGTCCCCATCAATGCGAAAGGTGGTAACCTCAAACATACCGGAAAAGCCCATATCTACCGTTATGGTTCCGTGCTTGATTCCAGTGTCGATGGTATGAATATTGCGGCGTGCGAAGTGCTCTTTCATTTCGTCCGGCGTAGCGGATGTGCAAATATCCCAGTCTGCAGGCGCCAAACCGAGCAGGCTGTCCCGTACGCAGCCGCCGACAACATATGCCTCATAATTCGCGTCCTGAAGGCCCTGCACGATTGCCCTGGCGCCCTGCGGCATGTCGATTATATGCATGGATAGCCCCCTCGCCCTCTAGGTGTTTTTTGGTTTACTCGCCGCCTATATCAAGCCCAACAGAATACTCCGCCAACGGTTATCAGAAATCCCCTGCCGTCTTTAACGGCCAGGGGATTTCTGTGATCCGCTCCGTGAATTACTCTTCTATAATCGGATAGCAGGTGAAGTATTCCTTATCGATTGCGTAATAAGGCACGAATTTGAAACGATCGACGCTGTAGTGCATCGGGCTTTCCTCCTGCAGGCTCTGGAGCATTTTTTCGGGTGACATGTTGATTCTCGGGATTGTCGGCTCAATGGTAAGGCGGTTCCGAAGAGGCAATACCTCCTCCCGCTCAACCTGAGTCAACGCCATCAGCATCGGCCCGCAAAGCATTGCGTAGCGGTCGCTGTTATCCCTGGGCTGGTCGTCGCCCGTGTATTTGATAAGCCTCGGCGATACATCAAACTCAAAGGCAAGAATATCCTGCTCCTGCCAAACCCGCTTCAGGTCACAATAGCTGCCGGGCTTGCCTTCCGCCTGCTTTTCACCGTTTATGAGAATGTCAACCGCTTTTGTCTGCCATTCGGGGATACGGATACGCAGGGTTTTCTCCTCCGCCGATTTCGGGGTCACGGCAAGTTCCACCCTGCCGCTGTAGGGAAAATCAGTTTTCATGGAAATATCCATGTTGTCACCGGTATAATCGGAAGCGATGTAAAGGTTCACGAAAACGCCCTGTTCATCGGCGCTGTAAATATAGGACGGCACGGTGGGGATAAACATCGTAGCCGCGACCTCACAGCAGTTGTTCCAGTTTCTGCCCCATTCCTTTTCGCCGTGGAAGCGCACGTGATAGCGCGTCCACCCGTCTTCGGCGGTACGGCAGGCGGCGATAGCGTTGAACAAGCTCTCTTCCAAAGCCTTGGCATACTTTTCTTCACCGGGGAATAACTGCATTAAGCGCATATTGATAAGGCACCAGAATACCGATGAACAGGTCTCTCCGTTATGGCCTGTTGTGATATAGTAAGAGCCGGGCGGGTAAGGTCCGTCAACCTCGCAGATTGCGGCTGTGCCGCCGATATGTATATAGTATTTGCGCCAAATTTCGTAGCCGCCCATCAATGCATCCAAATACTTCTGCTCGCCGGTTGCCCTGTATTCGTCCGCAAGGGCTTCGATGATGAGCAGCGCATAGCAATGCGGCTGATGCCCAGGGTAATGAACCACCGCAAGGGAGTTTTCGTCGGCAAGGGTTTTGAGCAGGTAATC
>CAJLRT010000338.1 GCA_905209135.1 uncultured Eubacteriales bacterium | reverse complement strand
CGGGAACTGATCTTCACCACCGATTGGGATGTGGCCCGCATCACGACGGACGAGTTCACCCTTCGGGAGCTGGATGAGGCTGGACTGCTCATGGACCTGACGGAGCTGTTCGGGGAGGAGAAGCTTTATCCCGCCGTGCGCGGGGCGGTCACGGTGGACGGACGCATGATGGGCGTGCCCACGATGGGCTGGTACATGGGCGCCCGTTACAGGATGCAATGGCTGGATGGGGACCCCTACGGCCTGGGGGAAAAGCTGGGGCTTACGGAGGCGGATGAGCCGCATACCTACGCGGAGCTCTACGCCCTTGCGCAGAAGTACTTTGCGCTGGAGGCGGAAACGCGGCGCGGCACCCTCTTTTTCGATGGCATGCTGAATGGTCAGGCAGGCGTTCTGCTGCTTTCGAGCTTCATTCAGCAATATGCCGGGGAGTTTGCGGACGCAGAGGGAAACGTCGATTATGATACCGACGCCTTCCGCGACGGGGTCCGGCAGATCGAGGAACTGACGGCGCTGCTTGGCGACAACCTCAAGCCCCTCTACAACGAGGGCTCCACCACGCTGTACATGCTGGTCAGCGACGCGGCCAACCACCCGCTGGGGAACGAGACACTGTTTTCCGTCGGGACGGAGCGAAAGGTGCCCATGCGGCTGGAGGTATGGGTCATGAACGCCCGGACCGGCAAAGCCGACGAGGCCGCCGACTACATCCGCGCGGCCATGGCGCGCAGCGCCCCCGAATTTGCCCCGGCGCTGTACGAGGAATATGACTATGTCGCCCTGCTGCGCGCCAGCCTCGACCGCGACATCGAGGCCCAGAAGGAGCAAAACGAGGCTCAGAGCGTGATCGACGAGCTCATCCGCCTGCGCGACGCCGGGGAAGCCGAAGGGCGCTACTACAGCCGGGAACAGCTCGAGCGCTACCGCACGGAGGTCGCCCCCTACCTGATCTTCCCGAATTGCGGGTATGTGGACGGATGGACGCCCGCAAACAGCTACATGAAAGGCAAGCTGGACATGGACGGGCTGATCGCGGAGCTGAACAACCGGTGAACGAAACACCGCGCATGCCTTTGGGGGCGCGCTTCGGAAGCGGAGCGCGTCCCTTTTTTCGCGCCACGCGCGCTTGTGTGAAATCCATGTGAGAAATCCGCCAAATCGCTTTTGTGGCGCAGTCTCCCCGTGTATAATGTAACACACAAAAATAGCCGGGAGAGTGAAAGACGATGAGACGAATGGTAAGCGTGATACTCACCGTGGTGTTCATGCTGGGCGCCTTTGCCGCGTCCGCTGAGGGGACCGGGGCGCTGGACGCCTTCGCCGCCCTGACCGGACAGCAGGCCCAGATCAACGACCCGGGAAAGACCAACGCCGAGTACCTTGCGGATATCATGGCGGGCGTTTACGCTGCAAAGCCCGCGGATACCACGGCAGCCGCCGCGATGGCCCCCGCGTTGCCGTATCTTTCGGGTATCAGCACGCGTGATATCGCCGCTTTTGCCTCGGCAAACCAGTATCCCGTGCGTCAGGTGCGCAACGCGTACTACAAGGCGCTGGCCAACGTGTTTCACGCGGAGGTGCTGTGCAACCCCGCATCCGAGGAGCAGTACCGCAACGTGCAGGTGCTCCTTTCCCTGTTCCTTGAGGATGACGCCACCGCGGATTCCGCGTCGCGCGAGGCCATCCGCAACAGCATGAACGCCACGAACGCCGCCGTCATCGCCGCCGGATACGGCCTGCCCAGATCGGAAGAGCGTCGTGTAGGGAAAGACTGTAGATCTCGGTGGTCGCCG
>CAJLRT010000337.1 GCA_905209135.1 uncultured Eubacteriales bacterium | reverse complement strand
TGCAGCTCCAGCTTGTGGTCTACATGGACGCGGCGTTAAAGCTCCAGGAGAGCCGGCATCCGGGGAAACAGGCGGTTCCGGCGGGAATCTTCTATTACCATATCGATGATCCTGTGATCGACCGGGAGGACGGAATGACGGATATCAGGATTATAGGCTGGTAAGTGCAATGTACCCTACCGACAAAAGACCGGCGCGCCTGCGGTGTTTCTGCGTCTGCCTTGCGCTGTGCGCCTGCCTTGCCGGCTGCACGGGCAGCGGCGGCGCGGGCGGCGGGACGCGGGACGCGACGCCCGCGGTTCTCGTTCCGGAAGCGCCGGGGACGGAAACCCTCGGTACAGGCGGCGTCACCATCGACATATCCAACCGCGGCGAGGGCTATATCATGGTGAAATATGAAGGGGACAACCCGCGCATCAAGGTGCAGATCGCCCGTGCGGAGCAGGACCCTTACACCTACGACCTCGCGCCGGGCGGATATGAGACATATCCCCTCTCGGAGGGGGACGGCGCCTATGCCGTAAGCGTGTTTGAAAACCTGCAGGGCACGGAGTACGCGCTTTTATTCCGCGGCGAGTTCGACGTGCGCCTCAACGATCCGTTCCGGCCGTTTCTGTACCCGAACCAGTTTGTCCGCTTCAGCGCGGATGACAAGGCGATCGCCGCCACGCAGGAAATCGCGGCCGCGGCCGACGACGACCTGGGCGCGGTGGAGCTGATATACAGTTATGTGACCTCGCGCCTTTCCTACGACTATGACAAGGCGGGCGCCGTGCTCGCCGGCGGCATGTCCGGCTACCTGCCGGACATTGACGAGGCCTTTGAGACGAAGAAGGGAATCTGCTTCGACTACGCGGCGCTCATGACTGCCATGCTGCGCGCGCAGGGCATTCCCTCCCAGCTTGTGATCGGCTATGCGGGAGAGGTGTACCACGCGTGGATCAACGTGTATATCGAAAACGTGGGCTGGATCGGCCGGGCCATCTACTTCGACGGGACGGACTGGACGCTCATGGACCCCACTTTCGCATCCACTAGCGGCTCCGCCAAAACCTTTACCGGGGACGGCACGGACTACCACAAACTGTTTGTATACTGAAGCTACACGGCACACGGGAGGTACTGGAATGGGCAAACGAAAAAAGCGGCTGGCCAACGCGGACATATCCGCATTCTGCGAGCAGCTCGCCCTTGTGATGAAAGCAGGCATATCCATGCAGGAGGGCCTGCTCCTGCTGCTGGAGGACGCGCAGGACGCGGCGGGGGCCGAAACCATACGGGCCATGGCGGACGAGATGGAACGGGGCGGCTCGTTTGCGCAGGCGCTCCGGGCCGCGGGCGTATTTCCCGGATACATGATCCATATGGCGGAAATCGGCGAGGCTTCCGGGCGGCTGGACGACGTGCTGCAGTCGCTGAGCGAATACTACGTGCGCAGCGACGCGCTTACGCGCGGCATCCGCAGCGCGGTCGCGTACCCGATGGTGATGGTCGTCATGATGTTCGCCGTCATCATCATCCTCATTGTGGAAGTCATGCCCGTTTTTCAGAACGTATTCCACCAGCTCGGCAGCGAGATGTCCGCTTTCGCGCAGGGCATTCTGGGCATCGGCAACGCCATCAGCAGGTATTCCGCCGTCATCCTCGGCGTGCTCGCCGCGGCCATACTCGTATTTCTGCTCCTGCGCCTGACCCCGAAGGGCCGGGCCGTGCTCGCCTCCCTCTACGCCTTCTTTTTCCGCAGCCTGAGCCATATCCGGCGCACTTTCACTGTCATTTTCGTGCGCCTTGCGTATGTCGTGGAGAA
>CAJLRT010000336.1 GCA_905209135.1 uncultured Eubacteriales bacterium | reverse complement strand
ACGCCTTTGTGGGGAAAAACTGTTCGCCCACCGTTACGGTGACGGGGTAGCTGTAGCCCGCTTCCGCTATCGCCTGCTGCGCGGCCTGCTGGAGCACCGCGGTGTTCTGCGCCGCGATCGCGTACGCATCGTCGCGGCCGCCGGCGGCGGCGAACAGGGCGCGCGCCCTTTCCAGCACGCTGTCGCGCACCCGGAGCTTGAGCGCCTGGTCGGCGGCGGAGTCGGAATTGGCGAGCACGTGCAGGCGGAGCACGTCCTCGCGCACCTGCTGTGCCTGGCGCGCGGAGGAATATGTGGCGAGCGTCATGGTGAGAATGAGCCCGATAAACAGCGCGGAGAGAATACGTTTGAACATGTACTACCATCCCTTTCCTCTGATAGCCAGAGTATTGACAGGACGGCGGCCGCGTATACAGGCGCCTGCCCGATTTGCCAAAGAATGCAGAAGGCGCGGCCCAAACGGACCGCGCCTTAAGGGTGCGCGCAGGATGGTTATTCGGTGCGCAGGGCTTCGACCGGGTCTTTCCGCGCTGCGACACGCGCGGGGATAAACCCGCCGATGACCGTGAGCAGAACGCTTACTGCCAGCAGGATCAGCGCATGCAGCGGATTCATCCGCGCCACGTTTTCGATGTTGGTCATATGCAGCAGTATCGAGTTTGCCGGGAAGATCAGCAGACGCGCAATGCCGATGCCGAGCAGGCCGGAGCACACGCCCACAATAAAGGTTTCGGCGTTGAACACGCGGGAAATGTCCTTTTTCCGGGCGCCCAGGGCGCGCAGCACGCCGATCTCCTTGGTGCGTTCCAGCACGGAGATATAGGTGATAATCCCGATCATCAGGACCGAGACGACAAGGGAGATGGCGGAAAAGGCGATCAGCACGATGGTGATTGCGTTCATAATATCGCCCGACAGGTCGGAAATCATGGCGGCGAGGTCGTTGTAGAGGACCATGTCCTCGTCCGCGCGGCCGCGGTTGTATGCGTCGAGATAGTCGAGAATCTCGCTCTTGGCGTCAAAATCGACCGGGAAGATGTTGATCATCACCGGAGCCGTCTCCGCGCCGAGGTAGGCCAGCAGCGTCTGCTTGGCGTCCTCCGCCGCCTGTGTGTCGAAGCGTTCGCCGCTCATCACGTTGTAGTCGGCTTCGCGCTGGGTCCGGACGACGGCGGAGTCCTCCGCCTGACGCATGACGTATTCGAGAAGTTCGGGCGTATAGGCCAGCCCCTCGCCCAGGACCGACAGATAGCTGCCGTCCTGAATGCGGACGATCCCGCAGATGTGCAGTTCCAGCCCCGCCCCGCTCTCATAGAGCGATTCCAGGTCGGGGTTCGGCAGGAACAGGCCGTCCCGCTCCACATAGTAGTCGTCGTTGTCGACGAGTTTCAGGGTCGTGCCGAGCACATCGCTGAACGCGAGCGGGCCGCCGCTGTCCAGCCCCAGCGCGGCCAGCGCCTGTTCGCTGACGCGGTTTTTATTGTCGACGACGAGCAGCACGTCGGTTTTATCCTGCGGCATGCTTCCGGCGAGAACGTCGTAGTTGAGCGCGACGATGCCCTCCGAATCCCCGTTTGTCTCGGGCAGGCAGGTCATGGTGAGACGGTCCGCGCCCACGGGCAGCACGCCGTCCTCCGTTTCGGCCAGCAGGTTGAGGCCTGCGGCATAGGTATATGAAATATCCGACGCGAGCGACTTATCCATAGCCCGGATATACTCCACATATTCGCTGGTGATCTCATTCTTGTGGGCCACCGCGTTCTCCTGCGGATCAGATCGGAAGAGCACACGTCTGAACTCCAGTCACACA
>CAJLRT010000335.1 GCA_905209135.1 uncultured Eubacteriales bacterium | reverse complement strand
AGCAGCAGACCGACGAAAAGTCGAGATTTTATTTAGAAACAGCCCCTAGGGTTTCCTCCCTTCCTTGCTTTTCTTGGCAATCAGCGCACATTCAGCCCATCATTCTCCGCATATAGGGAACCACGCGCAAGCGCCAGTCCGTCAGTGCCGCATTGCCGCCCGCCGGGCCCTCTCGGCCCGCTGGCCTGAGATGTGAAACAATGCCAGCCCGGAGAGGATGAGCGCGCCGCCGATCCATGTTTCCACGCCGGGCAGCTCGCTGATCACCACATAGCCGAGCACAAACGAAAGCAGCGGCGTCAAAAACATGAACTTGGTCACGTCACTGGTGGTCGCAGCAAAAGAAAGCGCCTTCGCCCATAACAGATACGCCAGCGCACTCGGGAAAACGCCCAGAAAGATCACCGCGATCACATGGGAAAGAGGGGCCGACTCGATCTGGCGTATGGATTCCGGCAAAAAGCCCGCAAGCATCACCGTTGCCGTAAAAAAACTGTAGGCCGTTATCTGGAGCGACGTATACCCGTTTGCATAGAGCCGCTGGATCACGTTGTACGCACTGATGGCAAGGGCGGCCCCGAGCATCCAGAATACCCCGGCGTTGATTGAAACGCTCCCGTTCCACAGCATGAGGACGAGCACCCCGAGGAACGCAAGCCACAGCGCAATCCACGCAAGCCGCGTCAAACGTTCCCGGAATACGACGGACGCCATCAGCGCCGTAATGATGGGCGCGGTGGCAATGAGGATACATCCCGTGGCCGCCGTCAGCGTCTCGGAGCCTTTATTGAAGATGAACAGATAGATGGAAAACCCGAGCGCGCCGGAAAGCGTGAACCGGGGCAACTCGCGCCAGCTAAGCATCCTCACCCCCTTGCAGCGCAACACGGCATAGAGCACCACGGACGCGATGGCGCAACGCAGGAACCCGAGCGCGGTTGACGAAAAAGACAGCAACGCCACTTTCGTGAATACGAATGCGGACGACCACAGGACTACGGTGGCGAAGGCATACCACTGGCTCGAAACGGCTCCGGTTTTCATCTCTTCTCCGCGCATTCGGGGTATAAGGACTGTTTCTTAAGCTGCTCAAGGTGCGTACGCAGACGATTTTCCAACGTCTCCCGGACGGCCGCAGCCAGCGCTGCCGCTTTTCCGTCGAAAAAAGACGGCGGTCCCCCGAATAGCCAGGGGCCCGCCGTCCGGATCAACCGTTGAGTCAGTTCCAGCCGATGTGCCTGACGAGCGCGGAACGGGTTTCAACCGTACGCCGATAATTGATGGAGGGATAGCCGAACAACATTGCGTATCCCAGTTGGTGCGTATCCGGAATACCCAAACGGGGCAGGAAGTCAGGCAGCACGTCCCGCAGGCACCAGTACAGCAGGCCGCACCAGAGCGTGCCTATCCCGCGCGCCTGTGCCATCAGCTCGAAGTACGACAGATAGATGAGCGGGTCCTGCTCGACGCAGGTCGCATTCTTCGCGTTGGCCACGATCACGCAATGCGGAGCGGAGCGGAAAATGCCGTCCCATCCCCCGGCCTTCCAGAGCTTTCCGGCGGAAAGGAAAAACGCGCGGCGCTGGCAGTCCGGCATGGCACCCGTTTCCGCCAGCTCGTCCAGACGCAGGTAGACAGCCTCCCGGAGGGCATCCATCGCCGCAATGTCGTCGACAACCGAAACCAGCAGATTCTGCGCATTGCTGCCGGTAGGCGCGTAGGCCGCAATGTCGAGAAGCTCTTGAAGCAACCCGGGCGAAACGTTTTCGCGCTTATAGTGCCGTACGGAGCGGCGCCCCTTGAATAGCGTATC
>CAJLRT010000334.1 GCA_905209135.1 uncultured Eubacteriales bacterium | reverse complement strand
CATGAAGGAGGGCGTGTGGCTGACCGAGTGGGCGGACGGGGTGGACGTCCGTACCTCCGAGTTTATCCCCATCGTCGTCCGCCAGGAGTGGTGCGAAACCTTCGGCTACGGCCTCGGCGACGTCATCGACACCAGCATGGAGTACTATTTTAGGTGCACTGTCGGCTGTTACGACCCGTATACCGACTCTTTTTCCGACCCGGACTACGCCATGCGCTATAACGTCCGGCTCAAGGTGGTGGGCGTGCTCCCGGCCCGGGCGAAGGTCCCGCTGCTGCAGTGTTATCCGCCGAGCCTGGAGAATATCTTCACAAATTATAACCCGAACAACCCGGACACGGAATATGTCTACTGCCCGAAGCTCTATGTAAACGGCAAGCCCCTGCAGGAGGACAGCCTGGAACTGACCGACGCCCTGCTGTTTACCGACACGCCGGAGCGCATCGGCGAGTACAACGAGCTGCTCGCCGACTACGGCGAGGTCTGGTCCATCGAAGCGCTCGCCCAGGCCACGGACGAGATGTACGCGGACGCAACGCCGGAATACGCCGTGCACACAATTCTGGCCGTGTTGCTGCTGTTCGTGGGCGTGGGCGGGTACAATACGCTGATGCTGGAGCGGCAGAAGCGGACGCTGGGCGTGTACTTTTCCTGCGGCATGCCGTGGAAGCGCGCGGCGTTTGTGCTGCTGGCGGGCAACGCCCTGCTCTTTCTCATCGGCGGCGCGGGCGGCGCGCTGTGGGGCGTGTACAGCGCAAACTCGCTGCGGCCCATGATGGAGGACTCCAAGCTGTACAGCATTCTGACGGGCGTCGCCCTTGTCGCCGTACTGCTGGCCGTCAGCTCCGCGTTCACCATTTGGAAAATGCGCAGGCTCAGCCCCGTGGCGCTCATGAAAAAAGACGACGCGGACTGACGTCGGGCCCTGCCCTGCGCGCACCTGTCCGCAGGCAGCATAAAAGCGGGCGGAGGACTCGTCCTCCGCCCGCTCATTGCTGCGGTTACGCCAGTGCCTGTGCCTGCGGTTCAAATGTGAGCTTCTCGCCGTCAAAGCCGACGGTGAGGGCTTTCGCGCCTTTCAGACTGCCGTCCAGGAACTGCTCGGCGAGCTTATCCTCCACCTGGCTCTGGATGGCGCGCTTGAGCGGCCGTGCGCCGTAGGTTACGTCGTAGCCGGTCTTTGCGAGGTGCTTTACCGCTTCGTCCGTGAAACTGACCTCAATCTCCATATCGCGCATGCGCTGGGTGACGGATTTGAGCATCAGCCGCGTGATCTGTTCAATATCCGACTCGGTGAGCTGCTTGAATACGATGATGTCGTCGATTCGGTTGAGCAGCTCGGGGCGGAACATCCTTCTCAGTTCGCCCATTATGTTGCTCTTTATGCTGTCCTGCGTCTTTTCAAAACTGTCCGTCTTGTCGCCGAAGCCCAGCGTCTGCCCCTTGGCGGCGATGGTCTGCGCGCCGATGTTCGAAGTCATAATAATTACGGTGTTTTTGAAATCGACCTTTTTGCCGTGGGAATCGGTCAGCATGCCGTCGTCCAGAATCTGCAGCAGAATGTTGAACACGTCGGGATGCGCCTTTTCCACCTCGTCGAACAGGACGATGGAATACGGTTTGCGGCGCACTTTCTCGGTCAACTGGCCCGCGTCGTCATAGCCGACGTAGCCCGGAGGCGAGCCGATGAGGCGGGAGACGGTGTGCTTTTCCATGTACTCCGACATGTCGATGCGGATCAGCGCGTTTTCCGAGCCGAACATGGCTTCCGCAAGCGCCTTGCTCAGTTCCGTCTTGCCCACGCCGGTGGGGAGATCGGAAGAG
>CAJLRT010000333.1 GCA_905209135.1 uncultured Eubacteriales bacterium | reverse complement strand
CGACCACCGAGATCTACACTCTTTCCCTACACGACGCTCTTCCGATCTCAGACCTTCGACCGTGAAAAACGTCAGCGCCGCATAGACGACGAACAGACCCCCGAACACGAGCGCGCCGCACAGCGGCATCAGCGCGAGCAGGACGACGCGCGCGGCCGTCCAGTGCACGCCGCTGGCCGGAACGGCATAGCAGAAGATGACAAGGGCCTGGACGAGCCGGCCGAGCCGGCTGAGGTCAAACTTGGAGGCCAGCACCTGGAACACAAGGCCGCGCGGGCGCACCATGATCCGGTCGAACTCGCCGTTGCCGAGCATGGACGGAAACGTATCAAACCCGCGCACAAACAGTTCGGCAAGCCCGAACGCGAGATAGACCGTGCCGAAACAGAGCATGACCTCGCCGAGGGTAAAGCCGTCCACCGCCCGGAAGCGGGACATGAGAAAATACACGGCGAGCACGGCGGTGCCGGACAGCAGAAGCTGGCCGAGCACCGTCATGAAAAAGGACGCCTTGTACTGCATGGCGCTTTTGACGAGGACGGAGAGGTATTTTCGATAGAGCTTCACAGCAGTTCTCCTTTTTCAGCGCGCGGGCGCGGGTGCGGACCGCGGCGGACGGGCGCGGCGGGCAGAAATGGATGTGCGGGCGGCGCGGGCAGGCGGCGCGGCCGGGGGTGCGGCCGGGGACGCGGACGGCACGGCCGGGGGTGCGGGTAGCGGAGCCGGGGGTGCGGAGGAAAACGCACACGCGCCCGGTTTTCCCGGTGGAACGGCGCGGGGTCTACCCGCCCTGGACGGCGACGCGGCGCAGGGCGCGCCGCATCCAGACCCGGCCCAGCGCCAGCAGGACGGCGATCCACGCGATTTGCAGGCCAAGCCGGAGCCAGAGCTCCTCCCCCGCAAGGCTGCCGCTGTACACGCGCAGCGGCAGGTCCTGCATGCCGCCGAACGGCGAATACTCGACCGCCTGCCGCAGCCCGTCCGGGAAAAAGGGCAGCGGGACGAGCGCGCCGGTCAGCAGTTCGGTAAAGGACAGGACCACCATGCGCAGGCCCATGGGCGACATGGTATAGAACGTTGCGATATAGATGAGCATGCAGAAGGCGACGACGAGGACCGTCCCCAGCAGCAGCGTCAGCAAGAACAGGAAAAAGGCGGCCAGGTCCGCCGGAGGCGCAAGCCCGAACGGGTACGGGACAAAGGCGGCGACAACCAGGATGGGCAGGCAGCGCAGCACGGCCCGCGACAGGCGCGCCGCCGCGTTTTTGACAAACCACATGCCGTAAAGGTCCATCGGCCGGGCAAGCTCGTAGGCGATGTTCCCGGTGCGGATATTTTCGAAAATCTCATTGTCCAGAAACCACAGAAACAGCAGGGTCATAAACGCCTGCTGCAGCCAGATATAGCAGCTCGTCTGCGAGACGCCCATGGGGAACGCGGCCGGATTGCTGCGGTAAAAGGCATGGTACAGCAAAACGTTCATGCCGCCCCATGCGAACTGGGTGACCACGCCGGCCAGCGCCGCGGCGCGGTACTGCAGGCCGCAGAGAAACCGGATTCGGAAAAAGCTCAAATATTTTTACGTAATCTCTTTGTTTCTATTATTAAAAATTTCATCCAATTGTTCAGTTTCCTTTTTATATAATTTCTCCATGGATATTCCACGATTAGCAGCAGCCTTTTCCATTCCTTCTAAGCAATAGGATGACATCACACTTTCAGCATCTTTATTTACAAAAGCTTCTAAATATTCTTTTATCGCTTTCTCCGATGTTCCATAACCTTTTAACTTCCCGGCCTGTATATTATTTTTTGCATTTTTCTTAAA
>CAJLRT010000332.1 GCA_905209135.1 uncultured Eubacteriales bacterium | reverse complement strand
GGGCACCAAGGGCAAGCGCCTGGCGCTGCCCAACAGCGAGATTCTGATCCATCAGCCGCTCATGTCCGGACTGCAGGGACAGGTGTCCGACATTAAAATTCATTCGGACCGGATCGTGCGCGTGCGCGAGAGCCTCAACCAGATCCTGGCCAAGAACACCGGACAGCCGCTTGAGGTCATCGAACGGGACACCGACCGCGACCATTTCATGACGCCCGAGGAAGCAAAGGCATACGGCCTGATCGACAAGGTGATTGCAACCAAGGAATAAGCGCAGGCGGGTCCGAAGGGACGGCACAGACACCAGAGAGAATAAATTAAGTCCAAGAAGGATTGTGTGTATTCAATGGCAAAAAATATGATCTACGACGAAGCGGCCTGCTCCTTTTGCGGGAAATCGCAGAGCGAAGTGGGCCGGCTGATTGCGGGCGCCAACGCCTTTATCTGTGACGAATGCGTCGCCATGTGCAGCGATATCATCGGCAGGCCGGCAAAGTCCAGCTCAAAGCAGATCAACCTGATGAAGCCCGCCGAACTCAAGGCGATTCTGGACGAATTCGTCATCAACCAGGACGAGGCGAAAGTCTCCCTCTCGGTCGCGGTTTACAACCACTATAAGCGGATTGCAAACGAACAGCCGGCAGGCGAGGCGGAGCTGCAGAAGAGCAATGTGCTGCTGCTTGGCCCTACGGGCTGCGGCAAGACCATGCTCGCCGAGACGCTCGCACGGACGCTGAACGTACCATTTGCCATTGCCGACGCGACGACGCTGACCGAGGCCGGTTATGTGGGCGAGGATGTGGAGAATATCCTGCTTCGCCTGATTCAGGCGGCGGACTTCGATGTGGAGCTCGCGGAAAACGGCATCATTTATATTGACGAACTGGATAAGATCGCGCGCAAGTCCGAGAACCCCTCCATTACCCGCGATGTGAGCGGCGAGGGCGTGCAGCAGGCGCTGCTGAAGATTCTGGAGGGGACGGTGGCAAGCGTTCCGCCGCAGGGCGGACGCAAACACCCGCACCAGGACCTGATTCAGATTGACACGCGCAATATCCTGTTCATCTGCGGCGGCGCGTTCGACGGCCTGGACAAGATTATTGAAAAGCGTACCGATACGTTTTCCGTGGGTTTCGGCGCGGACGTGAAGTCCAAAAAGGCGAAAGAGGCGGAGAATCTGCTGAAAAAGGCCGAGCCGTACGACCTTGTGAAATACGGGCTGATTCCGGAACTTGTAGGCCGGCTGCCCGTGATCGTTTCGCTCGACCAGCTGGACGAGGGCGCATTCGTACGCATTCTGACCGAGCCGCGCAATTCCCTGCTCAAGCAGTACCAGGCTCTGTTCCGCATGGACGGAGTGGAGCTGGACCTGACGGAAGACGCGCTGCACGCCATTGCGAAAAAGGCGGCGGAGCGCAAGACTGGCGCGCGGGGGCTGCGCGGGATTATGGAATCGCTCATGCGCCAGCTCATGTTCGACCTGCCCTCTGATGAGGAGGTCTACAAGGTGACGATTACCGGAAAAACGGTGACGGACGGCGAGCCGCCCATTCTGCTCCGGGACAGGAGCAAGCGGAAGCAGTCGCCGCTTGGCGATACCATCACGGTGCGCCAGCAGGCGAAAAGGTCCAAAATCGTATGACAACCGGCCCGGGGCGCGATCCGTTCCGGGCCTTGCTTTACCAAAAAACATGCGAACGGCCCCTGCGGGCCGTCTGCATTAAGCGGGAGGCTGCGATTTGAAGCACCTGTTTATCATCAATCCTGCCGCCGGTATCAAAGACCATGCTTGAAGACAATCAGATTGCGGTTCTCACAAAAGACAATGTGAC
>CAJLRT010000331.1 GCA_905209135.1 uncultured Eubacteriales bacterium | reverse complement strand
TCCCTACACGACGCTCTTCCGATCTGGAGGTGATCGTGTGGTCAAGGCGCCCAAGCCCGTCAAGGTTTATGTGGGCGTTGACGTTGCGTTCGATGATTCCGGCCGGATGCGACCGCACGTCATACACTGGGAGGACGGCAGCCGGTATAAGATCGACAGAGTTTTGGACGTTCGGCCCGCGCCCGCCGCGCGCGCAGGAGGACAGGGCGACAGGTACAGGATACGGTTGCTGGGGAAGGAGACGTGTTGGGAGACATATATCTTTTTCGAGCACAATGCGGACTGCAGCAGTCAGATACCTGGACGCTGGTTCGTTGAACGAAAGGAGGAGTAGCCGTGGGGCTTAAGAAAACCGCCGCCGAACAGCGATGCGACGAGATCGTAGCGTTTATTTCCGACTATGTGTTGCGCAACGGATACAGCCCTACCTTCCGCGAGGTCGGAGAGGCCGTCGGGCTTCATTCCCCGTCCAGCATCAGCAAATACCTCCATCGCCTTGCCGAAGAAGGGCGCGTTTTCTTCGATGAATCCAGACCGCGCACCATCTCCACCGTCGACAGGCGCGACGACATCGAAACGATATCCCGGCGTATTTGTTTGGAAATGGCCGACGGAGGCAAACTATACATGGATTGCCATCTGCAAAAGCCCAGGGCAGCGCCGGTCAGCGTGTGCTTTGACGGGATACTGGACGCCAAGTCCATGCGGGGCAAGATCGGACAGGTCGTTGGCTGTACGGCAAGCTGTGATTGAAGGCATCGAATGCTATGGAGGCGGAGCTATGTGTGGTCGCTATTATATTCCGGATGAGGATTCCGCGGCCGAGCTACAGGAGATCATCGAGCAGATCAACCGGCGCGCAAATGCCGGGCCCGTCGTCAAGACCGGCGAGATCGCGCCGTCCGACGTGGCGCCGGTGCTGGCGAACAATCGCAATCTGGCCGCGACGCCCTTTGCCATGCGGTGGGGCTACAGGCTGGGCAATGGAAAGCTGCTCTTCAACGCCCGAAGCGAGACGGCGGATGCGAAGGCGCTGTTTCGGGACGGGATGCGGCAGCGCCGGTGCCTTGTGCCCGCGGCGCACTATTTCGAGTGGGAGAAGCGCGGTAAGGACAGGATAAAGTATGCCATCCGGCCGGGCGGGGCTTCTGTCATGTACATGGCCGGGATATACAGACTTGAGAACGGTGCTCCCGTGTTTACGATCCTGACGCGCGAACCGGCCGCCGCCATATCGTTCATCCACGACCGGATGCCGGTCATTCTCCCGAAGGAAGCGGCCGGCGATTGGCTCAACATCCGCTACGACGCGGGAGACGTGCTCGCGGGTGCGGTGCAGGATGTGGAGTGCTGGCTGGCGTAAGTTGCGCTGGGCGGGGTTTCATGTTCGTACCAGTGGCGCGGAGTAGGGGTCATATGGAAAGCCGTCAGGGAAGCGCATTGCCCCTGACGGCTTCGGTCAGTTATGGGCGCTGTTCAAATCCGGAAGGCCGCACAAGTCAGGGCCTTTTCGCCCATTTCGTGCAGCATTTCATTTCTCTGCGATCAGCGCAGTCATATCTACGTCGGTTTCGCCATTGCGAAGCATATGAGCATTTCCTTAAGTTTTACAAAGCCCTCCTCGCTGATGGCGTGCTCCATCCGGCAGGCATCTTGTTCGGCCTGTTCCGGTTCGACGCCAGCGCAGAGAAGCAACTGTGTGAAAAAGCAATGCCGCTCGTAAACTCGGCAGGCGATGGCGCGTCCTGCGTCCGTCAGGAGGAGATCGCGATCCTTGCCAACGGATACATAGAGATCGGAAGAGCGTCGTGTAGGGAAAGAGTGTAGATCTCGGTGGT
>CAJLRT010000330.1 GCA_905209135.1 uncultured Eubacteriales bacterium | reverse complement strand
TACGAGATCACTGTGTGACTGGAGTTCAGACGTGTGCTCTTCCGATCTATTTGACAATGGCGGGCGCGCAGCTGCGAAATACATCGCTGGAAGAGGCAAAGCGCCGGCTGCTGGACGCAATCTCTGAATACCGCGAAAGCCAGCGGACGGAGAAGCAGAAGAACAGCTGAATGCAAAACGGTATGCCCGGCGCGCGGTTTCTCCGTGCGCCGGATGTATTTTCCGGGCAAACCGCTTGCCTTTCCCGCACAAAATTGGTATAGTTGTTTCGGTTGCAAAAATATCCGGCCCGCGTTTTCTCCGCCGTGAGCAGAGGGGGCGCGGGGCCTGCAATACACACAGGGAGGTCTGCACCATGAAGGTAGTGCTCAAACAGGACGTAAAGTCCATCGGCAAGAAAGACGAGCTGCACGAGGTATCGGACGGCTACGCCCGCAATTATCTGCTGCCCCGCGGCCTTGCCGTGGCCGCCGACGCGGCGGCCGTCAACGAGGTAAGGACAAAAGCGGCGGCCAGCGAGCATCATGCAGCGGAGGAGATGGCCAACGCGCAGGCGCTGGCCAAAAAGCTGAATGGGCAAATCGTCGCCATCAAGGCCAAGGCGGGCCAGGGCGGGCGCCTGTTCGGCTCCGTCACCTCCAAGGACATCGCCGCCGCGCTCACACAGAAAGTGGGCGAGCCGGTGGATAAGCGCAAGATCGTATTGGACGGCGACATCAAAAACTTCGGTTCCTATGAGGTCGAGGTAAAGGTATATCCCAAGGTGACGGCGAAGCTGACCGTCAAGGTGGAGGAATAAGCGGCCGCGCGGCCGCAGGAGATTTTCGGAATACGGAAAGGAGGGCCCGCAATGCCCGCGAATAACCGCAGCGCTGTTTCCGGCGGGCTCAACCTGTCGCTGGAATCACTCGGCGTAAACCTGCCGTACAGCATGGAGGCCGAACAGGCTGTGCTGGGCGCGGCGATCCTGGACGCAGACATCATTCCCAAAATGGTGGAGACGCTGCGCCCGGAGATGTTTTATGCCCGCCAGAACGGCGAGATATTCTCCGAGATCGTGCGCCTGTTTACAGGCAGCGCGCCTGTGGATTTTGTCACGCTTCTGGCAGCGGTGCAGGATGCCGCTGTTTTTGAGACCGAGGACGCGGCCAAGGTCTACCTGACCCAGCTGGCTGAAACGGTGCCCTCGCTTTCGCATACGGACACCTATGTGAAGATCATCGCGGAAAAATACCGTGTGCGTCAGCTGATGAATGCGGCCAAGACCATTCTGGAGCAGACAGGAGAGGAAACAGACGCCGACCTGCTGCTGGAGAGCGCGGAACAGAAAATTTATGAAATTCGCTCGGGACGCGATTCCACGGCGCTCACGCCCATCAGCAGCGTCATCATCGACACCTATGCTCATCTGCAGGAGATCTCCGGTCCCAATAAAGATAAATATCTGGGCATTCCCACAGGCTTTAATTATCTGGACACCATGCTCACGGGCTTGGGCCGTTCGGACCTGATCATCCTCGCGGCCCGTCCCGGTATGGGCAAAACCTCTTTTGCTCTGAACATCGCGACCAACGTGGCGAAAAAGCAGAATGTGCCCGTGGCCGTGTTCAGCCTTGAAATGACAAAGGACCAGCTCGTCAGCCGCATCCTCTCCAGCGAGGCGGCCATCGACAGCCAGGCCTTCCGCACCGGCGGGCTCTCCACGGCGGACTGGGAGGACCTGGCCCGCGCGTCCGAGGTGCTGGCCAAGACCCATATTTATCTGGACGATACGTCGAACATCACCATCCCGGAGATAGATCGGAAGAGCGTCGTGTAGGGAAAGAGTGTAGATCTCGGTG
>CAJLRT010000329.1 GCA_905209135.1 uncultured Eubacteriales bacterium | reverse complement strand
GGCCCACCGGCCTGCGGAACGTGAGCTGATCCGGCTGCGCGCCCATCAGCACAAGCCCCGCGCCGTCCACAATTTTTAAAAACTGATCCAGGTGCGGGTGCGCCTCCAGTCCGATCTGTTCGGGTATGCTCATCAGCGTCGCCTGCAGGTGCTCGCCCGTCCACAGTACAGTGCGGAAATTGCTGTTCAGCAGCGCCGCCCGCTCGATATTCACGGTATAGGGCGCCGGCCCCTGGTCTGCAAATTCCGGCATAGAACGTCTGTTTCTGTTCCTGTTCATGCGCTAATCTCTCCTTTCCATTCATTCTATGCGGCGGAAGGTGCGTTTGCGCCCCGTTCTTTGAGCGACGAAGCGCGCGCGGCATTCCGGGGCGCGGCAGATAGGACGAACAACCGACAGGCGGGTATCTTTTCGTTGCTCTGATGCGGCTTTGGAAACCATACCGGCATGGCCGGGCTGCGCCAGGGATGTCACGGGTATCGTTCCGCGGCCGGGGCGCGGCAGATACGGTCCGGAAAACCGCTTCCGCGCAAGGCCGTGCGCTTTATTAGGGCCGAGAACGCCGGGCGCGGAGACGCAAGGTCTGCGCAGGCGCAGAAAGGGCCGCGGTTTGAACCGCAGCCTTTTTTCCATGCCCTGCCGATGCACGCGGCCGGGGGAAGCCCCCGCGGGCTGCGGGCGGGACAGCCGCGCCCGCCGCTTTGCCCGCACGCCGGATGCCGCGCCTTTACGCCCCGCCCGCGCCGCTATATATTACCCACAGGAATATCCACTGTAATTATACCAGAAGTCATCAGCGGCGCCTGCGCGACGGTTTCAGCCAGCGGATTGACCGCCTGCGTGGGGCCGTAGGCGATGCACTCCGGGCCGTAGCGGCCCGCCGGACGGACGCCGGTTACATCGGCGCGGACGAGCCAAAGGCCGGTTTCCCGCACGCGCTGGGCGCCGATCTCGCCGTGCTTATGCTTCCACTGCTCGGCTTTTTCCCGCCGCAGCATATTTTGCGCCGGCAGCAGCAGGAGCCGCGCCCCCTGGCGGGCGACCGCCCCGGCCGCCTCGGGAAACTGCGCGTCGTAACAGATATTCACGCCGTATTTCAGGCTCTTGACGGCAAAGACCGGATACGTGTTCCCCGGCGCAAAAAACCCTTCGTTGGGGTCTAAAAGATGCGTCTTGCGGTAGACGCCCTCCACTTCTCCCCGCCGGACGACCACGGCGGAGTTGTAATACTTTCCGTCCCTTTTCTCCGCCGTGCCGAACACGAGCACGGGTTTCACCCGCCCGAGCTGCCGCAAGATGGCGGCAAAGGGTTCGGATGCAAAATCGAATGCGAATTTTTCCATGTACTCCTTTTGCAGGATATAGCCCGAAAGATAGCATTCGGGAAACAAAAGCAGGTCTACCCGCCCGGCCTCCGCCTGCGTTGCAAAGCGCAGCATGCAGGCGAGCGCGGCGGCGGGCGAGGCCGTGACCTCCGGCGCCTGGCAGGCCCCGATTCTGACGGTTCTGTTCAATTTTCACCCTCTATCCTGTATGAAACCTGATTTACAGGAGGACAACAGCGATTCGGCGGGAGCAGATTTCCGCTCCCGCCGCCATTGCCGTATTCTGAACGCGCCGCCGCCTGCGCCCAAAACTCCGCGTGGGCGGCGCTGCAAAGCCCGCTTATTTTTCCGCCGGCAGCCCGTGCTTGACCCGCTCGCTCTCCTCAGCGCGCTTGGCGTCGTTCCACTTGTCCATGGTGCCGACGAGGTAGCCGGTGATTCTGCGGATGCGCTCAAAGCCCCTGGATAATACCGGAATACTCTTTTCGCTCTTCTTCATCCAGTTCGTTGTCGGT
>CAJLRT010000328.1 GCA_905209135.1 uncultured Eubacteriales bacterium | reverse complement strand
TGCAAGAGTTGAGCACAGAACTTTCATCTGCACCCGCTCCAAAAACGACGCCGGGCCCACGAACAACTGGATGGATCCGCAGGAGGCCTATCCGATGATGTACGGGCTGTTTGACGGCGCCATGAAGGGGCGCACCATGTATGTCATCCCCTATTCCATGGGCCCGATCGGCTCGCCGTTCTCCAAAATAGGCATTGAGCTGACCGATTCGATCTACGTTGTGCTGAACATGCACATTATGACCCGCATCGGGGACGCGGTGCTCGACGCGCTCGGCGACGGCGATTTTGTCAAGGGCCTGCACTCCAAAGCCGAAATCAACGAGGAAAAGCGCTATATCATGCACTTCCCGGAGGACGACACCATTCTGAGCATCAACTCCGGCTACGGCGGAAACGTCCTGCTCGGCAAGAAGTGCTTTGCGCTGCGCATCGCCTCTTTCCTCGCGCGCAAGGAGGGCTGGCTTGCGGAACATATGCTCATCGTCGGCATTCAGTCGCCCGACGGCACGACGCGGTACATTGCGGGCGCGTTCCCGTCCGCCTGCGGCAAGACCAACCTCGCCATGCTCATCCCGCCTGAGATCTACAAAAACAAGGGCTATAAAGTCTGGTGCGTCGGCGACGACATCGCCTGGCTGCGCGTCGGCGACGACGGCAGGCTCTGGGCTGTCAACCCCGAATACGGCTTCTTCGGCGTAGCGCCCGGCACGAACGCAAAATCCAACTACAACGCGCTTGCCTCCACGCGCAAGGATACCATTTTCACAAACGTAGTGCACAACCTGGAGGACAACACCGTCTGGTGGGAGGGGCTCGACAAGAACCCGCCCAAGCATGCGCTCAACTGGAAAGGCGAGCCCTGGGACGGCAGCGACGGGACCAAGGGCGCGCACCCCAACTCCCGGTTCACTGCGCCTACGCTCAACTGCCCCGCCCTCTCCTCCGAGTTTGAAAACCCGCAGGGCGTGCCCCTTTCCGCCATCATCTTCGGCGGGCGGCGGGCCAAGACCGCGCCGCTCGTATACCAGTCCTTTGACTGGGACCACGGCGTATTCCTCGGCTCCATCATGGGCTCGGAGACGACGGCCGCCGCTTCCGGCGCTGTCGGCGTGACGCGCCGCGATCCCATGGCGATGCTGCCGTTCTGCGGCTATCACATGGGCGACTACTTCGCGCACTGGATCAGCATGGGCAAGGCGATGACCAACCCGCCCAAGATATTCAACGTCAACTGGTTCCGCACCAATGACAAGGGCGAGTTCATCTGGCCCGGCTTCGGCGACAACATGCGTGTATTGATGTGGATTCTCGATCGCTGCGACGGGAAGGTTGACGCGCAGGCCGCGCCCATCGGCTGGCTGCCGTTTGCAAAGGATATCGACACCGAGGGGCTGGATATGGACGACGCCGTGATGGAGGAACTGCTCGGAGTCGACAAGCAGCTCTGGGAAGCGGAGATCGACGGAATAGAGGAGTTTTACTCCAAATTTGACCGGCTGCCCGACAAGCTGCGCCGCGAGCTTGACAAGCTCCGCAGCCGGATCGCAGGACTGTAATCCGGACGCGCGCTCATGCGCGCGAAAACATATGACTTCAGAGGGGATGGCGCGGGGCAGAACCCGCGCTTTCCCCGTTCTTTTGAGAGGAGGAGCGGCTTGAACCGGGTTTGGAGGACGGTGCTGACACATCTGGCCGTATTTGCGGCGCTGGCGGCATTTGTCGCCGCGCTGATCGCGTTTGAAATCGGCTGCCCGATTCGACGCATCACCGGCCTGCCCTGCCCCGGCTGCGGCATGCCTTCAGAGGCCGTAATAGCCGGATCGCCGCCGGGCATATCCTCGCCCAT
>CAJLRT010000327.1 GCA_905209135.1 uncultured Eubacteriales bacterium | reverse complement strand
ATGACGTGGGTGGACTATCGGCTGGAGGGGTATCTCTATCCCGACACCTACGAGATCTACCTGGACGATTCGCCCGAAGAGGTAATCGTCCGCCTGCTCGATAACTTTGATAAAAAGACGGCCAACCTCCGCGAAGAGGTCGCCATGAACGGCGGGAATTTCCATGAGACCATGATCCTCGCATCTATTATAGAGAAAGAGGGGCAGAAAGAGAGTGAGCTTCCGATCGTATCCTCCGTATTCCACAACCGCCTGGAACAGGGGATGAAGCTGGAATCCTGCGCGACCGTGCAGTATGTCCTGCCGGAGCACAAGGAGGTCCTCTCATATGAGGATACGCAGACCGACAGCCCGTTCAACACCTATATCCATCCCGGGCTGCCGCCCGCGCCGATTTCCAACCCCGGAATCGCCGCCATCCGCGCGGCCATCTATCCGGACGAGACCGACTATCTGTTCTTTGTGGCGAGGCCGGACGGAAGCCATTACTTCGGCAAGACCTATGCCGAGCATGAGGCGAACATCCGCAAAGCGGACGAAGAAGCGGAACGGCTCGCGGCGGAAAACGAAGACTGAACCGCAGACATGGAATATCGCAGGGGGCGGGCGCATGGATTGCGCCTACCCCTTTTCTTCATGAATACAGGAGGCGATCCTATGAACGCTCAATACGAACTGCTGGCGCCCGCCGGCAATTTGGAAAAGCTGCGCACAGCCATCGATTACGGCGCCGACGCGGTCTATACAGGCGGCGAGTCATATTCGCTGCGCACCGCGTGCGAAAACTTTTCCCTGGATGCTCTGGCAAAGGGCGTTGACTATGCCAAAAGCCACGGGAAATCCGTATATCTTGCCTGCAACTGCTTTATGCGCAACAGCGACCTTGCGGAGTTCCCGGCCTTTATCGCCGCCGCTGCGCAGACGGGGATCGATGCCTGCATTCTGAGCGATCTCGGCACGCTCGCCCTGGTGCGGGAGCATGCGCCGGGGCTGAAAGTGCATGTCTCCACGCAGGCCAGCGTCTCCAACTACGCGGCATGCATGCAGTGGATGGCGCTCGGCGCGTCCCGCATCATATTGGCGCGCGAGCTTTCGCTGCTGGAAATATCGGAAATCCGCCGCCGGGTACCGCCGGCGCTGGAACTGGAAACCTTTGTGCACGGCGCGGTATGCGTATCGCATTCCGGCCGGTGCCTGCTCAGCAATTATTTAACCGGCCGCAGCGCCAATCGGGGCGACTGCGCCCACTCCTGCCGCTGGAAATACGCGCTGGTGGAAGAAAAGCGGCCGGGCGAATATTTTCCGGTGTCGGAGACGGATACGGGAAGTTTTATCCTGAACGCAAAGGACCTGAATATGATCCGGCATCTGCCGGAGCTTATGATGGCCGGCGTCAACAGCTTCAAGATCGAAGGGCGAATCAAATCGGAATACTATGTCGCAAGCATCGTATCCGCCTACCGGCGCGCCATTGACGCCTGCGTAGAGGACATCAACACCTATACGGAGAATCTGGACAGCTACTATGCCGATACCTGCAAGGTCAGCCACCGCGACTACCATACGGGCTTCTTTTTTGAGCCTCCGGACGAAGGCGGCCAGCAATATGAAAGCGCCGATTATATCCGGGACTGGGAAGTGGCCGCGCGCGTTGTCGGCTATGACGCGATCCGCGGCCTGACTGCCTGCACCCAGCGCAACAAAATAAAACAGGGGGATTGGCTCGAGGCGCTCGCGCCCAATGCCGAGCCGTTTTCTTTTCAGGCGAAAGGGCTGACCGATGCGCAGGGCCAGCCCCCCGGCGGTGCGCACGGCCACAGGGTCGATGTCCACGCCCTCGGCCACGGCAG
>CAJLRT010000326.1 GCA_905209135.1 uncultured Eubacteriales bacterium | reverse complement strand
CGCCCAGATCGTTTTTCGGAATGCGTATTTTCAGCACGTGAACTTTGTGGCGGACCGGGAACTGCTGGCCGGACTCACCGGGTTTGTACAGACCCCGAGAGAGTCCCGGCGCGAGATCGTCGGGCGCATTTCCGAACGTCTGGGCATACCCGCGCGCTACGAAGGCGCGCCGGGCTTCGCCTACACCATCGGCGAGATCACCGTCGAGCGCGACGGCGGCATTGTGTCCGACAACGACGCGCTGCTGGAAAGCGTGAAGCCGATGCTCGTCGAGCAGGGCTGGCTGGAAGCGGGACCCGTCGATGAACAGGCCGCGCGGGCGGAAAATGATTTAGAAGCCGATGGCCCCGACGCAAGTCCCGAGCGCATGGACATCGTCTCGCCGCTGCGGGATTGGACGGTGACGGAGCGGATCAGTCTTTTGCGAACGCTCTATGGCCGGCAATGCCTGCTCAACCGCATGATGCAGGGCGAGACGCTCTGCATCGAGGAAACCTTCGTAACAGCCATGACCGACGATCCGCCTGCGAGCGTCGCCGATTTTGAAGCGCGCGTGCGGGATGGGATCGAGGCCGGCGCTGTCCGCGGCGTCGCCTTCGAGGATGGGAAATTCATCTTCAGCACGCCCTGCCTCCCGGAGGAAGCCGCGCGCTGGACCGCTTACTGCGAGCTGCTGGACGGCGTCCTGCGAAGCGCGAAGGCGGCAAAGCGCGTGTCCATCACGCCGCACGTTGACCCGGAGAGCGAAAAGTACCGCGCCAACAGCTGGCTGGTGCGCATGGGCTTTGCCGGGACTGCACACAAGGAGCTGCGTCATACGCTGACGGCTCACCTCAACGGCTACGCTGCATTCAAAAGTGCGGCAGGGATGCAGGCACATCGGGAAAAGTATGCTGCCATACGCAGGCGACAGCGCGAGGCAGCCCGGACGAAAGACGAAATCGAGAGCAGGGAGGCATCCGAATGACAGAGCGCAGCCAGAGGATACTGGACGATTTGAAAGCGCGGCAGCAGGCGGGCGAGTACATGGTGTGCCCCCGTTGCGGGATGGACGTCATGAAAACGCCTGTGCATACCAACGCCCTGAGCCGCGCGGCGGACGTCTATATTTGCGACGCCTGCGGCTCCACCGAGGCGATGCTGGCCTACATGAAGCAGCCGTCGCCGCTCTCCGGCTGGGCGGCCTTCCGTCCCAAACGCCTGCCCGGCGACCTCCAGGCGCGCCCCGCCGGCGAAGCGCTGCCTGAGATCGTGGGCAGGCAGATGGCGGCGCTGACGCGCATTTACAGGCTCTGCCGCGACGACCCGGACAACGCCGAGTGGTACCGCCTCGAGGCATTTGAAAGCTGCCCCGGCCTCACCGAACTGTGGCCGCAGCCCTTTCAGGCGAACTACCGCGCCGGCGACGGCACGGTAGTGGTCCGCCTCAAAACCGACGAGGCCGGGAACATCCAGATGGCGGCGAACGTCATCGACAAATAGGCCGCCGTCGATCCCAAAGCATCGGGCAAAGCGCCCGGTGCTTTTTCTCTTGCCCTGTCGCGCCCACGCTGCCGCCACGTGCCGCCGGGGCGCGAAGCCCAACCGGGAAGCCGCGCCTGATCCAAAAGCCTGACACGCGGCTACGTGCGGCGACATTGCGCAACGAGAAAAGCCGCCCGCAGGCGGCGATCCTCGATTTGCGAACTGCGGCTTTGCGCCGCAGCCGCGTCAGTAGACCTGATGCGCGGGCAACTCGATCTGCGGGATGTCCTCCACATCGGTGCGATCCTCGTCGAGGATGACGATCTCCGTATTGGGGTCGTCGCTGTAGACCTCGGAGACGATCCCTCTCCAGACCTTGATGACGATGGTGTGCATG
>CAJLRT010000325.1 GCA_905209135.1 uncultured Eubacteriales bacterium | reverse complement strand
GTCAATGGCCATAAAACCCGCGTTGTGGCGGTTGTTCCGGTACTTGTCGCCCACATTGCCGAGGCCGACGATCACATAGTCGATAGCGGGCTTTTCTCGCTGAAAAAGCTTGTTGAACTTCATAGAACCACCTTAGTTAAAGAGTGAGGAGATGGGCAGGTCTTCATAGATGCGCTCTATGGCTTCGGCAAACACCTCCGCCGTGTTGAGGCATGTGATTTTGTCAATTTTCTTTTCCTGGGCCAGGGGGATGGTGTCGAGCAGGATAACTTCCTCTATGTAGCTTTCCTGAATCCTCTGGATGGCGGAGCCGGAAAGCACGCCGTGGGTGGCGCAGGCGCGGATGGAGCGCGCGCCGCCGATCTCCTTGAGCGCCTTTGCGGCGCCGACGAGGGACCCGCCCGTGTCGATCATGTCGTCGACGATAATCAGCTCCTTGTCGCGCACGTCGCCGATGATGTTCATCACCTCGCTGCTGTTGGCGCGCTGGCGGCGCTTATCCACAATGGCGATGGGCACGTCCAGCTTCTGGGCGAAGTTGCGCGCGCGGGTGACGGAGCCCAGGTCCGGCGAGACGATGACGAGGTTTTCCCGCGACTCCTTGGCGCGGTAGCGGTTGGCGAAATAGGGGACGAGCAGGGGCACGCCGAGCAGATGGTCGACCGGGATGTTGAAAAAGCCCTGAATCTGCGGCGCGTGCAGGTCCATTGTCAGAACGCGGTCGGCTCCGGCGGTGGCGATCAGGTCGGCGACGAGCTTGGCCGAGATAGGGTCGCGCGACTTGGCCTTGCGGTCCTGGCGGGCGTAGCCGAAATAGGGGATTACAGCCGTAATCCTGCCGGCGGAGGCGCGCTTGAACGCGTCGATCATGATGAGCAGCTCCATAATGTGGTTGTTGACGGGGTGACAGGTGGACTGGACGACGAACACGTCGCTGCCGCGCACGGTTTCATTGATGGAAACGTAGATTTCGCCGTCGGAAAAGTTCTTTACCTCGCTCTTGCCGAGCGGGAGCCCCAGTGCGTCGGAAATCTGCGAGGCGAGCGCGACGGAAGCGTTCGCGGCGAAAATTTTGATGTTTTTGCCATGTGTGATCATAGCGTTCTGCTCCTCCTTGGTATATCCTGTTTGTTTATAAATTTACACGACAAAACCGCCGCATCCTCGGCCTTATGGAGTATTTCCGCCGATGCGGCTGCGCGCGTTCGGAAAGTCTGCCATGTCCGTATACTGCAATGGTCCGGCCCCTCCGTTTTGATCTGTTTCTATTATCGCTTATTTCCGGCCTTTTTGCAAGGGCAAAACGGGAATAATTGCGTGAAAAATCCGGCAAAATACGCGGAGAACGGGCTTTTATAAGCGCGCATACCAAGGACTGTGTTTTTTGTTTTACAGCATGCAAAATGGGTTGCGGAAAATTGTTTTCCTGCTTTTTCCATTTTTGCGCTTCTTTTTTTGTCAGGAAAAATACAATAAATTTTCAGGCTTGTCATATTTACATGGCAAAATCTGCTTGTCAATAAAAAACCATTGTGTTATAATAACGTCATATAGCAAAGATATTTTTTATGTTTGCATCAGTTGAAAACTCGGCCGTGCAGCCCGCGCATTTCCGCTGCGCCGCCGGTTTTAAATATCAAATAACAGGAGGAAAAAAACAATGGGCAAGAAATATGTGTACTTGTTTTCCGAAGGCTCCGGTTCCATGCGCGAGCTGCTGGGCGGCAAGGGCAGCAACCTTGCGGAGATGACGAATCTCGGCATGCCCGTCCCCCAGGGGTTCACCGTTACGACCGAGGCCTGTACGCGCTATTATGCCCTCCGATCCCTTGAGAGAAGAAGCGACAGAAGTCATCGGGCAGCTGACCGAGTT
>CAJLRT010000324.1 GCA_905209135.1 uncultured Eubacteriales bacterium | reverse complement strand
AACAGGGCATCCGCCCGCTGAACGGCGGATCGCATTTTTCAGCGCTCTCAGCCATTCTACCCCCTTGAAATCCTGGCTTTTTTCAGCGATTTCTGGGGGGACGCATTTTTTACAAACGTATGGAGACGCGGGCGGATTGTGTGTAAAAAATGTGTACGCCAGAGGGCGCGGGAGACGGCTTGCGGCGCATAAAAATAATGGACTTCTCCGCGCCGCTGTGGTACAATAAGGTAAACTTATAGGGAAAGGCCGGTGTTTACCATGAAAAGAGAGGTACTGAACGATATTGTTGCAAAAACGCGGACGCTGATCGGCGCGCCGACGTGCAGCGCCGAGACGAAAGCGGCGGCGGAGCGCTGGCTGGCCGCGGCGGGCACAGGCGCGGAGGCGGAGGAGACAAAGGCCTATATCGCCGAGCTGGAAGAGGACATTATGCCCATAGATTCCCTGATCGGCTTTGCCCAGTCCGAGCAGGGCGCGGCGTATTTCGGCGCGGAGACAGCCGCCGGGATAGCGGCGCACGCGCAGCAGATCAAGGCGGCGGGCGCGAAGTACTGCGACTGCCCGGCCTGCGCGGCCGCGGAGGCGATTCTGGCGAGAAAAGACGAAATGCTCGCATAAGGCGGGCACAAAGGAGGAGATCACATGCTCCGGCACATCGTCATGTTCCGGTTTGCGGAGCGGGCCGGCGGCCGTACAAAAGCCGAAAATATGGAGCTTGCAAAGCAAAAACTCACCGGCCTGCTCGGCGTTGTCCCCTCGCTTAGGGCCATGGAGGTCCGTTTTTCCTGTCTGCACAGGGATGAAACCAGCTTTGACTTTGTTCTGATTGCGGATTTTGACAGCGCGGAGGGGCTGGAGGCGTACCGAATCCATCCCGCCCACCGGGCTGTGAGCGCTTTTATGGCGACCGTGCGCGAGGGACGCGCCTGCGTGGACTTTGAAATGTAGGCACGCCGCAGCGCACGGACGCAGGAACGCAGCGCGAAAAGAACAGAGCGCCCCGCCTTTTGCAAGGCGGGGCGCTTTATTTTTATGCGTTATCGGTGACTCGGCAGGGCGTATTTGTCACGGTACTGGTTGAAGTCCTTCAAAAATCCGGCGTCACCGGAGGTTTTGATTTCGTTGAGGTA
This sequence comes from uncultured Eubacteriales bacterium, assembly GCA_905209135.1. GTDB lineage: Bacteria > Bacillota > Clostridia > Oscillospirales > UMGS1783 > UMGS1783. The sequence goes on along the minus strand of CAJLRT010000324.1, from coordinate 742 downwards.
GCCGTGCGTCTCGAACATGGTGTTTTCGGTCTGGATGATGCAGACGGCGATATTGGAGCAGTGGTCCGAGATACGCTCGTAATTGCCGAGGATATCGGACAGGATAAAGCCCAGCTCAATGGTGCATTCTCCGGCCGTAAGCCTCTCGATATGGCGGGTCTTGACCTCGACGCCGATCTCGTCGATCACCTGCTCAAGCGGTTCTACCTTGGCGGCGAGATCGAGGTTTTCCTGGACAAACGCGTCGATCGTGGTGTTTACGATTTCACGGATCGCTTTGCGCATGACGTCCAGCTCGCGCTGCGCCTTTTCAGAAAAGCTGAGCTGCTTTTCCCACAGCTCCTTTGACGCGGCAAGCAGGTTGACGGCGTGGTCGCCGATGCGTTCAAAGTCGCCGATGGAGTGGAGCAGTTTGGAGATCTCGTTGCTGTCCCGCTCAGACAGCTCCTTGCTGCTGAGTTTCACAAGATAGGTGCCGAGTTTGTCCTCGTACAGATCGAGCCGGTCCTCGTCGGCCCGGATCTGCTCGTCCAGCTTGGGCGTATAGGCGCCGATACCGTCTATGGCGGCAAAAATCGTAGCGCGGGTCAGCTGCGCCATCTGCACCGTCGTATTCCGGCACTGTTCGACCGCAAAGGACGGCGTGTTCAAAAAGCGTTCGTCCAGAAACGGCATGTCCGGCAAATCTGTTGCAGCCTGCACCGTCTTTTATCTTACCAAGACATCGTGGGTTATGCGTTCT
>CAJLRT010000323.1 GCA_905209135.1 uncultured Eubacteriales bacterium | reverse complement strand
CGCCCGCGCCCGTCAGAATGGAAAGGGCTATCGTCGTGCCGTCAAAGGCGCGCACGCCCTGGGCGACGTATACGCCCGCTACCGCGCCGAACAGCGCGGGCAGAAGCATGCTCAGCGCGTTGCCCGCAACAGTCAGTCCCGCGGCTTTTCCCCACGGCATGCCGCAGACATAGTACACGCCGAAGGTGCGCCGGTTCGCCGCGAATAGTATAATCCCGTATCCGCCTACGCCCAGCGCCAGCAGCACGGCCGCCACCGAGGCGTGCATGAAATAGATGCTGCCGCCCCCGGACTTGTAGTTCTGCATATACATATCGGTCAGCCGCCGTGCGCTCTGCACGCCGCCAAGCCCGGTTAACGCAGCGTTTATGTCCGCCGCAGTAATGTCCGCTTCCGCCTGCGGGAACAGGTAGTAACAGGGCGTGGACGTCGCATCAAAATGGCTTTTCCCGTTGTGCAGAATATCGGGGATATACCCCGGCGTGTGCAGGCCGGAGCCGGATTGCCCGCTTCTGTCGCTCAGCGGCTCGAGCACGTTCGTAATGTCCCCGTAACCAGAGCTGAAATAATCATTGGCCTGGCTGTAGCCCATGATGTTGTATGCGTTTTCAGCGATCACGCCGACCACCTCGAACGTCCGCTTGTGCCAGTCGGCAATAGACGTCCCCACCGGCATGCCCTGCTCGTCCACGCCGAGGTCCGCCGTACCCAGGTTCAGGCAAACCTCGTATTCAAACTGTGAACCGAGCGGCAATATCTCCTCCATATACGGCGGTATGATACAGGGGATCACGCCCTGTTCGTCCGTCTTGTCATACTGGGCCAGCGGCGCCCAGCTCCCTTTGCTGAGCAGGATGGGTTCAGCCTCGGCAAAGCCGCGGTCGGCCTGGCATACATACAGGAACTGTTCGCTGTTCTCGTCCACAGTATCCTTCTTCGTCAGCATCCGAAAGCGCAAACGCCCGACCGGTACGCCGAGCCGCGCAAGCCTTGCCTCCAATTCCTGATTCAGAGGATGCTCAAGCGGGTTTATCTGCCGCTCAAAAGCATCGGTATTGATCGTGGAGACCGTATTGTTATTGAGATGAACGCTGAACATATCGTTCGGGAACATCCGGTTGATATAACGCTCCATTTTGCCAGCGTCGTACACATAGGTCATGGCGTAGGCGAGCGTAAAGGCCGTCGCCAATGAAAGAAAAACGATCGATACGGTACGCCAGATATTTTTGCGGTAGAGAAAGGAGAGCAGGTACAGTCCCTTGCCCGCGCCCGGTTCGTCCTTTGTCTGCGCGGCCCTGTCGCGGTCCGGGCCAGCGTCCGCGCGCCCGGCCCGGACAGAGCGCCCGGCGAGGGCGCGCACCTGGCCAAGGCTCGCCAGCGCGGCAAAACAGTACAGCGCTGCGAACAGCAGGATAAAATCGACCGCGCGAAAGGGCATGTACCTCAATATCAGCCCGGAGTGATCGATAAAGGGCAATGCGCCCGCACAGCTGATGGCAAAGGCGGCGAGGGTGTAGACGGCAAGCTCAGCGAGCAGGATGGCGGCGATCTTTCCGCCCGTCGCGCCCAGCATTTTATAGGTCAGATACTGCCGGCGGTTCTCCCGCAGGAAAAAGGCGTACAGCGAGACGATATTGATCAGCCCCGCAAGCACGGCCGCGGCGTAGAGCAACGCCCGGCTGATCTGGTTGACGCGCGATACCTCCATAAATTGCGTCATATCGGTAAACTTCGAGATTCCAGCCTGCTCTAAAAGACTGGCCTCCACCTGTTCCCTTACCCCTGAAATATCCTCCATAAAAGAGATATGGCAATAATCCGGCTCCCCTCCCTAAGTTTGACATTGTAGCATCCTACGACTACTTCAATAAGGACAAAGCA
>CAJLRT010000322.1 GCA_905209135.1 uncultured Eubacteriales bacterium | reverse complement strand
GTCGTAAATGCTCATGGGAAAGGGGTTGGGCTTCTGGAAGACCATGCCGATCTGCTTGCGCAGGAGGTTTACGTCGTAGTCCTCATAGATATCCTCGCCGTCCAGCGTCACCCGGCCGGTGATCCGGCAGCCCTCCACAAGGTCGTTCATGCGGTTGAGGGTCTTGAGCAGGGTGGATTTGCCGCAGCCGGACGGCCCGATGAACGCGACGACCTCATGCTCCGGAATGGCCAGGTTGACGGATTTGAGCGCCTGAAAATTCCCGTAATACAGGTTCAGGTTTTCTATTTCAATTTTATTCACTTTGCGCTTCTCCTTCCGATCCGTTTTGCCAGCGCCGCGGACAGACAGTTGATGCCGATGACGATGACGAGCAGCACGACGGCCGTGGCGTAGGTTTCGTTGATGTACAGGCCTTCGTTGGACAGGGCGTACATATGCACCGACAGCGTCCGCGTCGAGTCGAACAGAAAATCTTTCCCGGACGGGATTTCCGCGACGGTGCCCGCCGTGTAGATCAGGGCGGCGGACTCGCCGACGATGCGGCCGACGGCGAGGATCACCCCGGCCAGAATACCGGGCATGGCGGCCGGCAGCACGATCCGGAACACCGTGCGCAGCCTGCCCGCGCCCAGCCCGAAGCTGCCCTCGCGGTAGGTGTCGGGCACGGAGAGCATCGCCTCCTCCGCCGTGCGCATAATCAGCGGCAGGATCATCAGCGAAATGGTACAGGCGCCGGAAAGCAGGGAATATTCCCAGTGGAGCGCGGTGACGAAAAAGAGCATGCCGAACAGTCCGTAGACTATAGAGGGAATGCCCGCCAGGGTTTCCGCCGCAAGCCGGACGGCTTTGACGAGCCGGTTGCCGCGCCGTGCGTATTCGCTGAGGAATATGGCGGAAAACAGGCCGAGCGGGACTGCAATGAGCAGCGACAGCGCCGTCATGATGACCGTGTTGACCAGCGCGGGCATGAGCGAGACGTTTTCACTGTTGTATTCCCATGCAAAGAGGCTGGGCTTGATGTGCGGCACGCCCTTGACCAGGATATAGCCGATCAGAAAGACGATGGTGCCGATGGTCAGAACCGCGGCGAGCCAGACCAGCACGCGCAGCAAAAGGGAGAGGGGGGAGCGCTTCCAGGCGCGCAGCGCCGTTTTCAGGGATGTGCGTTTTCTTGCCTTCATTGCGCGCGCCTCCTTTTCAGCAGGGAGAACAGAAGGTTGATCAGCAGGATAAACACAAAGAGCACAACTGCCGTGGCGATCAGCGCGCCTCTGTGCAGATCGGCCGCATAGCCCATTTCCAGCACGATATTGGCCGTCATGGTCCGCACGCCCTGCAGCAGGCTGTTGGGGACGATCGGCTGGTTGCCCGCAACCATTACAACGGCCATGGTCTCGCCGACGGCGCGGCCGACGCCGAGCACGATGCTCGACATGATCCCGGACCTTGCCGCGGGGAGCACGGCAAAAAACACGCTGCGCTCATGGCTGGCGCCGAGGGCGCGGCCGGCTTCGTAATAGCTGTCCGGCACGGCGCGGATGGCCGCTTCGCTCACGCTGATAATGGTGGGCAGAATCATGATTCCCAGCAGGATGGAGGCCGCCAGCAGGCTTTTGCCGCGCGCGCCCGCAAAGAGATCGCGGATCATGGGCACAATGACCACCAGCCCGAAAAAGCCGTATACCACAGAGGGAATGCCGGCGAGCAGGTTGACGGCGGGCTTGAGGATGCGGTAGACGCTTTTCGGGCAGAACTTTGCCATAAACACCGCCGTCAGCACGCCGATGGGCACGCCGATGAGGATTGCGCCCGCCGTTACGTACAAACTGCCCAGTATCATGGGGAATATGCCAGATCGGAAGAGCGTCGTTCAGGGAAAGAGTGTAG
>CAJLRT010000321.1 GCA_905209135.1 uncultured Eubacteriales bacterium | reverse complement strand
GACAACCCGCCCCTGCTGCTCTTCGGAAAGGGCGTGCGCCTGCCGGACGACGCAGCCGTGCAGATCTCGGTTGTGGGCACGCGGCAAATGACGGTCTACGGCAGCCGGACGGCCAAGACGATCGCGCACGATCTGGCCGCATGCGGGTGCCGCATAGTCAGCGGTATGGCCGAGGGGATCGACGCCTGCGCCCACCGCGGCGCGCTGGAGGCGGACGCGCCCACGGTCGCAGTCCTCGCCGGCGGCGCGGATGTGATCTATCCCTATACCAATACGTCCCTGTACTGGGACATTGCGGAGACGGGCTGCGTGCTCAGCGAATTTCTGCCCGGCACGCGGGCGCTCAGGCACCACTTTCAGATTCGCAACCGGCTGCTCGCCGGTATGAGCGACGGCGTGCTCGTTGTGCAGTCTCCGAAAAAGAGCGGTTCCATGATTACCGTCAAGTGGGCGCTCGCCTATAACCGCGAGGTATTCGCCGTGCCGGGCGACGCGGACGTTCAGCAGAACGCAGGCACAAATGAACTGATCCGCGACGGCGCCAAACTGACGACGGGCGCGCTGGATATCCTGGAGGAATTCGGGCCGGTTGCGGAGGCCGCGGCGCGCCGGCTGGCCGGAGACGCGGTGCCCGCGCCGCCGGATGCAGCAGAGCCGAACCCGCCGCCGGACGACACTGCGGCGCAGATTATCCGCCTGCTTGTCGGGCGGGATATGGACGCCTCCGCGCTCGCGGCGGAAACCGGGCTTTCGCTCGGAGATTTGATTTACCAGTTGACAGAATTACAAATTCAGGGCATAATAACGGAAAAGCCCGGCGGAATATACGCCGTTTCAAGGGGATATACGATATAGGAGGGCTGCAAATGCCAAAACTGCTGATTGTGGAGTCGCCGGCCAAGGCGGGCACAATTAAGAAATACCTGGGCAGGGATTATGAAATCGTCGCCTCCATGGGCCATGTGCGCGACCTGCCGCCCAGCAAGATGGGTGTGGATATAGACCATGACTTCGCCCCGCAGTACGTCGTCATCAAGGGCAGGCAGAAGCTGATCAACGAGCTCAAGGAGCAGGCCGAGGGGCGGGAAGTCTATCTGGCAACCGACCCGGACCGCGAGGGCGAGGCGATCTCATGGCATCTGTCCAACCTTTTGGGGCTGGACCCGAACGCGAAAAACCGAGTCACTTTCAATGAAATCAGTAAAAAGGCCGTACTGGAGGGCCTGGAAAACGCCCGCGCGATCGACGGCGACCTTGTGAACGCGCAGCAGGCGCGCCGGGTGCTTGACAGGCTCGTCGGCTATAAAATAAGCCCGTTTCTGTGGCGCAAGATCAAGAAAGGGCTGTCGGCGGGCCGCGTGCAGTCGGTCGTCGTGCGCCTGCTCTGCGACAGGGAGCGGGAGATTGAACAGTTTGTGCCGGAGGAGTACTGGACCGTTGCGGCCGTGTTCCGCGGCGTTGGAAGCGAGACGTTTTCGGCGAATCTCTTCGGCACGCTGGACGGGAAGCTCGAGCTGAAGTCCGAGGAGGAGACGAACCGCGTCCTGCAGGCGCTCGAGGGGGCGGAGTACAAAGTCCATGAAGTGACGCAGAAGAAAAAGACGGTGCGGCCCGCGCCGCCCTATATCACCTCCACCCTCCAGCGGGAGGCCTCCCGGCGGTTCGGCTACCGGCCGGAGGTCACGATGCGCGTTGCGCAGCAGCTCTATGAGGGCGTGGACGTCGCCGGCTTGGGCAGCACGGGCCTGATTACCTATATGCGAACCGACAGCCTGCGCATCTCCGACGACGCCGCGGAGGCCGCGCGCGGCTATGTGCGCAACCGCTTCGGCAAGGAGTCTTGGTGACTATTCCGTCTTTGATACTAGTCAATGACTTGCAATTTACCATTATC
>CAJLRT010000320.1 GCA_905209135.1 uncultured Eubacteriales bacterium | reverse complement strand
TTGAGGTAGTCCTCCGCGCCGGAAAAGGCGTACACGCCCGAGAGCGTACCGTCCTGTATCTGCTGTTTCAGCTTTTCCAAACTCATGTTTCCTCCACATAGAACCTCCCGTCCGGCAGGACGGCGATATTGACAGTTCCGTAAATCCCGGTCTGGTACACGGGCGCGCCCGTACTCTGCAGGCGGGCCAGTCCCTCCGCGCCCGGCAGACGCGCGCCGGCCCGCATCGGGACGACGATCAGCCGCGGGCGCACTTTGTTCAGAAACGCATAGCCCGACGAGGTGTTGGAACCGTGATGCCCCGCTTTGAGCACTTCCGATTCCAGCAGGTCCCCGTATTTCCAGACGAGGTAATCCTCGGTCTGAAACCCCGCGTCGCCCATGAACAGGCAGTTGAAGTCGCCGTAGTGCAGGTTTGCGACAAGGCAGCGCTCGTTCTCGTCCACATCGGCCAGCTCCATATGCGACGCGTACAGCGCCAGCCGCATTTCGCCGACCGAAATCTCCATCTCCCCGCCCACCTCGTATACCGTGACGCCGCGCTCCTGCGCCGTGTTCAGAATCTCGCGCTTCACCGCGGCCTGATCCGTCTGCTCCGGAATGAAAAGCTCGCCGACCGGCATGCTGCGCAGCAGCGACGCCACGCCGCCCGCATGGTCGTCATGGTAGTGGGACACGACGAGCGTGTCGATGGAATACACGCCCTGCGCCTTCAGCTCGGAAGAGAGCGTGTTTACAGTATTGGATGAGTCCAGGCCGCAGTCGATGACGACGGTGCTGCCGCCCAGGCGCGCCACGCTGCAGTCGGCCTGGCCGACGTCCAGAAACGAAAGCCGCAGCCGGTCCCTGCCGCCGAACATGCCGGCCAGGGCGCTGACGAGCATCACCGCCGCGCACAGCGCGGCAAGGTAGCGCTTGCTGGGCTTTGCGCGGCGGCGGAACACAAAGTAGCCGGCGAGCAGCACGCCTGTGAAGCCCAGCCAGACGAGCGTCGGACCGCGCTTGAGGTATACGGTCGTAAACGGCAGGGAGGCGAGCCACCGGATCACGCCCAGCACAAAGGAGCCGAGCACCTTTACCGGGAAAGCGACGACCAGATTCAGACCGGGCACGAACACGCATACCGACAGCAGCAGGCCGCACACCAGGATAACGGACACGGGCACGCTCACGAGCAGGTTTGCCGGAACCGACAGCACCGACACTTCGGAGAAGTATGCGACGGACGCGGGCAGCGTGAACAGGACCGCGCTGACGGTGACAATCGCCGTGTCCACCGCCCAGCGGAGATATGCGGGGATTTTGAACCGGCCGCGGACATAGTCCGTCAGTACCGGAGAAAAGACGACGATACCGAGCGTGGCGGAGGCGGACAGAATCAGGCTGACCGACACGGCGGCAAACGGGTTGACAGCGCAGATGAGCGTAACGGCGATGCCGAGCGAGTTGAGCGAATCCGGCTCGCGGCCGGCGAGGCGGCCGATAAACAGGATGATGGACATAATGCCCGCGCGCAGCACCGACGGGGTGAAGGCCGCCACGGCCATAAAGCCGAGCGTAAAGAGGATGCAGGAGATATTCGCCGCCCACTTGTTCGCCCGGAGCTTATCGAACAGCACGAGCAGAAAGCCGTTGAGGATGGAAAGGTGCAGGCCGGACACGGCCATGATATGCGAAAGGCCCGTCGCCCGCGCGCCGTTTACAACCGCGTTGTCCAGCCCGGAGGTGTCGCCGGTCAGCAGGGCGGCGGCAAACGCGCCCTCGTCCCCGCCGACCGTTTCGGCAAGGGTATTTTGCAGATGCGCGCGCACGGCAAGCGCCGCGCTGCCGGGCGGCAGACGGCTGCATAATCTTTGCTTCCACCCGCAAGAAAACGGATTTCGGTTTCGAGGCCATC
>CAJLRT010000319.1 GCA_905209135.1 uncultured Eubacteriales bacterium | reverse complement strand
TGATGGGGCCGATGGGCGCGAAGGTGTGGAAGCACTTGGCGCGGGCCCACTGCCCGTCCTTGCGCTGCAGGTCGCGGGCCGTGAAGTCGTTGAGGATGGTGTAGCCCAGGATATAGTCCTTGTAGTCGGCCGCGGAGACGCAGCGCGCCGTCTTTTTCACGACCATGGCGAGCTCGCCCTCATAGTCCACGCGGGTGGAGATAAAGGGGCGGACGATCGCGTCGTCCGGGCCGATGACGGCCGTCTGCGGCTTGAAAAAGATAATGGGGCTTTCCGGCAGGGTATTGTCGAACTCCAGCGCGTGGTCATAGTAGTTCTTGCCCACCGCCGCGATGATCGACGGGGTCACGGGCGCGAGCAACTTCACCTGGCCCAGCGGATGCTGGACGCCGGTGGGCGCGTAGTCGGAAAAGATGTCGCCCTGCACTTCATAGATGTTCTCGCCCCGAATCAGGCCGTAGGCGGGCGCGTTGTCCCCAAACTTATATCTCGCTAATTTCACGGTATTGTCTCTCCTTGATCAGATTTAGTATTGTCTGCCCACCCTCGCCCGTTTTTGCGGAGAAGGGCAGGATTTCCGCGTCGACGCCCAGTTCCTCCGCGATCATGGCGCAGTTCTGCCGCGCGGCGGTTTTGGACAGCTTGTCGGCCTTGGACGCGCAGATGAGAAAGTCGTAGTCCGTGCCGAGCAGGAACTCGACCATGACGCGGTCCTCCGCCGACGGCTTGTGCCGGATGTCCACGATCATGACGACCAGGCGGATATCCCGGCCGGCGGCGAAGTAGTCCTCAATGAGCGTCCGCCACTTCTCCCTGTCCGACCACGAGACCTTGGCAAAGCCGTAGCCGGGCAGGTCGGTCAGGTACACGGTTTGGTCGATATTGTAAAAGTTGATCGAACGGGTCTTGCCCGGCTCGCCGCTGACCCGCGCCAGGTTCTTGCGGCCCAGCAGTTTGTTGAGCATGGAGGACTTGCCCACGTTGGAGCGGCCCACAAAGGCGAACTCCGGCAGGCGTTGCGGGTAGTCCCCCGGCCTGTATGCGGTTTTTTCCAGCGTGACGTTGTGCAGGTTCATAGGCGGCTCCCCCCTGTGTCCGGATCGCGGCGGCTAGGCCATGAACGGGCTGGCAGGCGGCGCGTCCCCCGCCGGCGAAGCGCCCAGCGGCCGGGAATGCGCCGGCACGTCCGCCGCATCGGAAACGGGCGGCGGCAGCAGGGCCGTGTCCAGCACCTCGTCCATGTGCGAGACGGGCACAAAGCGCAGCGCGCTGCGCACCTGTTCGCTGAGCTCCTCCAGGTCCGCCAGGTTTTCCCGCGGCAGCACCACGGTGCGGACGCCCGCTTTCATGGCCGCCATCGTCTTCTCGCGCAGGCCGCCGATGGGCAGGACGCGGCCGCGCAGCGTGATCTCGCCGGTCATAGCCAGGTCGCGCCGGAAAGGGCGGCCCGTCAGCGCCGAAATGAGCGCGCAGGCGATGGTGACGCCGGCGGATGGGCCGTCTTTCGGGATCGCGCCCTCCGGGACGTGGATGTGTATATCCTTAGTATTGTAAAAATTTGGGTCAATATGCAGCGTTTCGGTCCGGGTGCGGATATAGCTCATGGCGGCCTTGGCCGATTCTTTCATCACATCGCCCAGAGAGCCGGTCAGCTCCAGTTTGCCCGCGCCCGGCATGACGTTGACCTCCACAAAGAGCAGCTCGCCGCCCACCGACGTATATGCAAGGCCGTTTGCGATGCCGACCTGGTCGGTTTCGGGAAGCTGTTCGCGCAGGAATTTCGGCGGGCCGAGATAGGCGGACAGGTTCGACCCCGTCACCGTGCTCTTCTTTCCCGTATCGAGATACCGGACCGCCGCCTTGCGGCATATGGTCGCGGCCTCGCGCTCCAAGATCG
>CAJLRT010000318.1 GCA_905209135.1 uncultured Eubacteriales bacterium | reverse complement strand
CACTCTTTCCCTACACGACGCTCTTCCGATCTTGAACATGGTTGCCGTACGCCCAGCCGGTCGCGCCGATCAGGCAGATGGGCTGGCCCTGTCCGACCATCTGGCCGGTTTCGACGAGCACCGCGCTGCAGTGGGAGTAGCGGGAGGTTATGCCGTTGCCGTGGTCGATCCACACGTTGTAACCGTGGCCGCCGCCGCTCATGCCCGCAAAAATGACCTGGCCCGAGTCGGTCGCGTAGATCTCCGTGCCGTAGGCGGCCGCGATGTCCAGGGCGTTGTGATAGTGGTTGCCGCGCCAGTCACTGAAATATGCGGTGAGCGTACCGCCGTTGACTGGCCACAGGTAGTTTCCTGAACCGTAGCTGCCGCTGGCGTTGGCCGTAACCTTTTTGGTGCCGATCAGCTTCACTTCGTCGACAGGCTCCCTGAGGATGGTCTCCGACTTCGTTTCGCGCGAGACTTCCACCCCGTCCACAAGGATGAGGTCGGCGACGACTTCGCGTTCGCCCGCCTCGCCGCGGGTGACGACCTGTTCCATACCCCGCCACAAATCGGCGCTCTCCGATACCGTGGTCTCATAGGGAATTTCCTCCACATAGGAGACCGTTCTGCGGACAATGACGCTGAGCATGGGCTGGCTGCTGGGAACGAGAATGCGGCTGCCCGTATCGAGATTGTCAAGATCGACGTTCGGGTTGAGGTTCTGGATGGTGTTCCCGTCCACCTGGAACGAACTGGCGATGGTGGATACGCTGTCCTCCTCCTTGACGCTGTACTCGATGACGGGGGTCTCGCTCGAAAGGAGTTTGTTGCGCATATCATTGATGGACATTTCAAACTGCTCGGAATACACTCCGTACTGGATCTGCACATCCTTATTGAAGTCGACCGTTTCGTTTTCAACGCCGGTCGCATACGGACGCTTGAGGTTCTCCAGCATTTCCTGGATTGCGCTCTCACGGGCATATGTGCCGATGATCTGACCGTCTACATACAGAGCGTAGGTTTTTCCGATACGGTCGGTCGATATTTCGGCGATATAGCCGGAAATATCCTCCGGTTCGGCAATTTTGGACTTGGGCACGAGGCCCAGTTTATACACAGGTTCCGCAGAAAGCTGATAGGAGTCGTTGATACGCGCGGAAACTGTTTTTTCCGCCTCGGCTTTCGCCGTTTCAAAGGAGGCCCTGTCCGACACATAGCCTATGGTTTCGCCCTCGAGCGTTACCTCGATGCCGATCGTATAGGCGGAAAACAGCGCCATCACGCCCACCACCATGGCGACGGACAGCGGAATCAGCACATAGCGGGACAGATAGGAAACCGCAGAAAATGTTTTGCGCACGCCCTGTGTAAAATGGAACCCCAGCTTGCGGAAAAAAGAACCGGGATCGTCGAACAGCTCGTCGCGCAGAAAAGAGAATCCCTCCGCAAAACGCAGCCGCAAATTGGCGGCAAAGGACGACAAGGCCGCGCGCATACGGCCCATTTTCTCTGAAAAAGCGCCCCGGCGGGCTTTTTTGCCCCGCTGCTCAGGAACGGACACGGCGGCCGCCTCTTCCCGCGCGAGATACAGCGGCGACAGGGCCGGCTGCGCAAGCGTGCGCTTTCTTTTATTTTTAACATGCTTTTTGGCAACCGGCCTTACTGAAGACGCGCGCTTCGCGTATTTCCGGGCCAGACTCGCATCGTGCTTCGCCATTTCGGACAAACTCCCTTCGCGGGCAAAGGTTACAATTTGATTACAACCAGTTACATTTTAATATAGAATAGCCGGAATAGCAAGGTTCATACGCATTTGTTCAAGAAAAGTTTACGAATTGGGGCGCTGGCGCGGTGCCGGGGGCGCGGTGCGGGCCGTGGAGGCGCGGGCAGGGAGGCGCGGGCGTGGGCGTGGGT
>CAJLRT010000317.1 GCA_905209135.1 uncultured Eubacteriales bacterium | reverse complement strand
GCGCACTGCCGAAAAGCTGCGCAGAGCGCTGAGGTTCGCGCCAAGCCATTTGATATAGCTCTCTTTCGCGGCCCACAGGTCGAAAAACGCCTCCGCACCGCGCCGGCGCAGGTAGGCCTGTTCCTCCGGCGTAAAAAAACGGCGCGCAATCTCCCGGTAATTGCAGGGCTGGCGAAGCTGGAGATCCAGCCCGACGTTCCCGCCGCCCACCGCGCAGGCCCAGTATTCGCCGCTGTGCGAAACGGAGAACCCATACGGCTCGCCGCGCAGATAGGGCTTGCGTCCCGGCCCGGGCCGCACAATGTCCGCCGGTGCGGGAGCCGGCAGGCCCTGCGCGGCCGCATAGGCGCCAAGGCTCTCCAGAAGCAGCGCGTCCCGCCCCGGCTTTCCGGGGTCGCGCCGGACCCATATGCCGATATGGCTCATTTCAGTTCCTCCCATACGCGTCCCGCGCGCCCGCGCGTCTGTGCCGCGGGCAGGGCGGGCCGGTTCCGGCGGCAGCTCGTCCCTGTCCGCCTGTGTCATTCAGTATACCACAACCTGGGCAAAAGAAAAAGCAGGCGCTTTCCGGCAGACAGTGCGGGCGAAAGCGGGGCCCGCGCTTACCAACAAGGCGTGCCGGCGTGCTTTCTGCGGCGCAGCAGCAGCCAGATTCCGGCCGCAAGCGCGGCAATGCTGCACCACTGGGAAGTGGACAGGCCAAGCCACAGCCCGCGCGCCGCGTCTCCGCGCAGAAATTCCACAAAAAACCGAATCACGGCGTATGCGCACAGATACAGCCCCGTGCACGAAATGCGCGCCGCGCGCGCCCTGCTCCGGAACACGGCGCAGAAACAGGCGAACAGGACGAGGTTGAGCGCGGCCTCCAGGAGCTGGACCGGAAACAGGCCCACGCCGTTGGGCGCGGCGGGACTGCTGTGAAACGTCACGGCCAGCGGGCCGTCACAGCGCACGCCGTAGCAGCAGCCGGCAAAAAAGCAGCCGGCGCGCCCGAACGCGTGCATCAGCGGCAGGGCGACGACCGTTCCGTCCAGGTGCGGCATAAAAGGCAGTTTGAAAACCCGGCAGTATACCCATACCCCGAGAACGGCGCCCGCCAGGCCGCCGTAATAGACGTAGCCGTTTTTTAAAAATCCCACGACCGTGTCAAAACTGAGGCTGTCCGCCGCCGGCAGAGATACCAGCACATACACCAGCTTGCCGCAGACGGCCGCGCCCAGCACGCCGAACAGCGTCGCATACAGCGCGTCCTCTTTTTCAATGCCGAACGACGCTGAAAACGGGCGCATAGCGATGCAGCCCGCGGCGATTCCCGCGACAATCAGCAGCGCATAGACGCTGACGGACACGTTTCCAAGCTGTATGACAGGGTACATACATAAGTCACCTCATAAATAAGAAATACAGGCAGGCGCAAAACGCCTGCCTGTATGTACGCGCAAATGGGGTTACATGCTGCCGAGCGTGCCCAGAAGCGCGCCTGCGCAGGCGATAACCGCGATGATTGAAATAATGCAGATTGCAAGCGCGATAATCGAGAGTACCAGGCCGGCGGTAGCGAGCCCGCTCGGATTCTGCTTCTTGGCGACAACAGCAAGCACGATACCGACGATGGCGCAGATGATGCCCACCCAGGCGTATACGAATACCATGATAATGGACAGTATGCCCAGCACGAGAGATGCGATGGCAAGGCCGTTCGAGGGCTTCTGCTCCGGCGCGACGGGCGGCTGGTACTGAGGGCTTTGAACATTATTTTCCATGATGCGATCCTCCTATCATATAATTCCAATTTGCAGGACGCTTTTTTTGTGTTTGCAAATCGTTAATATTATTGTAAAAAATTTTTTATGAGCCGTCAAGCCCCTGGGAGGATAATTTTTCAACAATATTGAATTTTTA
>CAJLRT010000316.1 GCA_905209135.1 uncultured Eubacteriales bacterium | reverse complement strand
CGGGCTATTACGACGCAGTGCGCATCGAGATCGGCGAAGCCTTAGGGAAAAACTGGTGGTGCGTGCTCTATCCGCCCCTGTGCTTTTCCGGCTCGGTCGCCGGCAACGACGAGATCATGGAGGACGTGCTGGACGCCGATGAAATGGAATTTGTCCGCACGGACGCGCGCCCGCAGGTGGAGGTCAAATTCAAGCTGGCCGAGTGGTGGGGCGTGCTGATGGAAAAACTGGGCGCAAAATAGTATCGGGAAGCGGCGGCTGCGGCCGCCGCTGTTTTTGCAAAAAAATGTAATTCAGGTTGACATATTTTCCCCAGACGCTTGAAAAAGAATCAAAAAAGAGGTAGAATAAAACAGAATATGATCGAAAAACCACTCTTGCCATAAGTTTTAATCGAGCAAAGGAGCGTCTAGATTGGGAGAACGAATGAAAAGAGCGGCGGCTTTTCTTCTGTGCGCAGTCCTGCTGGTCTCCGCGGCGGCGAGGACCGGCGCGGGCGCGGTCCAGGCGGCCGGCACCCGTGTGGGGATTGTGCGCGGCGACGCGCTGCGCGTGCGTTCAGCGCCGGATACGAGCGACAATTCAAACATCGTCGGCTATTTGAACACGGGCGACACGGTGACCATTCTGGACGAGACCACGGTGTCGGGCTCGCTGTGGTATAAGGTCAACTGCAAAGTCGAAAGCGGCGCGACGGTCACGGGCTATGTGCACTCCGATTACATCAACGTCGTGACCGAGAGCGACGACTTTGAGCAGTACCTGACCGACCAGCGCTTTCCGGACAGCTACAAGAACTACCTGCGCGCCCTGCACGCCAAGTACCCCAACTGGGTCTTTGAGGCGGTGCACACCGGGCTCGACTGGAACACCGCGGTCGATGCGGAATCAGTCATCCCCAAGAGCCTTGTCCCGAGGGACAGCAACTCCGCCTATATCAACCTGAGCGACGTCGATTCCAGCGGCAACCAGATCGGGCGCGACGGGTACTCCTGGGTGTCGGCCTCCCGCGCCGCCGTCGCCTATTATATGGACCCGCGCAATTTCCTGACCGAGTCCTACATATTCCAGTTCGAGAGCCTGGCCTATTCCAAAAATTCTCATACCGAGGCGGGCGTGGAGTCCATTTTGAAGGGTACGTTCATGGACAAGTCCCACACTTTTAAAGCCGGCGGCGCCACCTACACCTATGCAAAGGCGTTCATGGCCGCGGCGGCGGAGCTGGGCGTCAGCCCCTACCACCTCGCGTCGCGCGTGCGGCAGGAGCAGGGGACGACGGGCACCCGCCTGTCCGGCGGCACCGTGCCGGGGTACGCGGGGTATTACAACCACTTCAACATCGGCGCGTACACCGCCAACGGCAACAGCGCCGAGACCAACGGCGCCATCTACGCCAAGAACGTGAGCTCCGGCTACTTCGGCCCGTGGACGGATCCGCTGCGCTCCATCAAGGGCGGCGCGAAGATCCTCACCGCCGGCTATGTGTCCTGCGGACAGGACACCCTGTACTTCCAGAAGTTCAACGTGGTGACGGCCCCGTTCTACAGCCATCAGTATATGACGAATATCATGGCCCCCTCCTCCGAGAGCCTGACCATGAAAAAGGCGTACAGCGACAATCTGAACATCGCGCTCGTGTTCCGGATCCCGGTGTATAAAAACATGCCCGAATCCGCCGTGCCCAGGCCGGAGAACCAGCAGCCGGAAGAGCCGGTGGATCCGCCCGGCGACACTACGCCGGTCCTTTCGAGCTCGACGTACAATATCAGCTCCGGCAGGATTACAAAAATAAAGGAAAAGACCAGCGCGGCGGCGCTGCTCAAGGGCCTTACCGTCAAGGACGGGTACCTGCGCGTGGTGGATAAGTCCGGCGTGGAGAAATCCTCCAAAAACGTCGCCACGGGCGACGTGCTGCAGGTGCTGTACAAGGAGACGCGC
>CAJLRT010000315.1 GCA_905209135.1 uncultured Eubacteriales bacterium | reverse complement strand
GCTGACGCCCCGCTGTACAAATGAATGGAGGTACAATATGGCGAGAATTTCGGGTGTCGACATACCCAATGAAAAACGCGTGGAAATCGGCCTGACCTATATCTATGGCATCGGCAGAACGCGGGCCAGCAAGATTCTGGCCGCCACGGGCATCAACCCCGATACGCGTGTCAAGGACCTGACGGAAGACGAAATCTCCAGAATCCGCGACTATATGGAAGCAAACTACGACGTGGAAGGCGACCTGCGCCGCGATACCGCGCTCAACATTAAGCGCCTGGTTGAAATCGGATGCTACAGAGGGATCCGGCATAGAAAAGGCCTGCCTGTCAGAGGCCAGCGCAGCAAGACAAACGCCCGCACCCGCAAGGGCCCCGCAAAGGCCATTGCCGGCAAGAAAAAATAAGGAGGCTTGAATAATGGCGAAAGCGCAAGCAAAAAAAGCGGTTACGAGAAAACGCCGCGAGCGCAAGAATATCGAACGCGGCGCGGCCCATATCCGCAGCTCGTTTAACAATACGATCGTCACCATCACCGATGTGGACGGGAACGCTATTTCATGGGCTTCCGCAGGCGGGCTGGGCTTCAGAGGCTCCAGAAAATCCACCCCGTATGCGGCGCAGATGGCAGCGGAAACCGCGACCAAGGCGGCTATGGAACACGGCCTGAAGACGGTGGAGGTCTATGTGACCGGCCCGGGCTCCGGCCGCGAGGCTGCAATCCGCGCGCTGCAGGCGGCCGGCCTTGAGGTATCCATGATCAAGGACGTGACGCCCATCCCGCACAACGGCTGCCGTCCGCCGAAGAGAAGAAGAGTATAATTACGGAGGTGCATGAACTATGGCTAGATATACGGACGCCGTTTGCAAGCTGTGCAGGCGCGAAAAGCAGAAGCTCTTCCTGAAGGGCGACCGCTGCTTTACCGAAAAATGCGCGGTGACGCGCAGGGACTACGCGCCCGGCCAGCACGGCCAGCGCCGGCGCAAGCTGTCGGAATACGGCATGCAGCTCAGAGAGAAGCAGAAGGCCAGACGCTTTTACGGCCTGCTCGAGGGCCAGTTTGAGAAATACTATGAAATGGCTATCAAGCAGCCCGGCATCGCGGGCGAAAACCTCCTGCGCATTCTCGAGAGCAGACTGGACAATGTGATTTACAGACTGGGCTTTGCCATGTCGAGGCCGGAGGCGCGGCAGCTTGTCCGCCACGGCCATTTCACGGTCGACGGAAAACGCGTGGACATCCCGTCCTACCTGCTTCGTGAGGGCCAGGTGATCGGGATCCGCCAGAACAGCATGAGCAGCCCCAAGCTCAAGGCCGTTCTGGAGGCCAA
This sequence comes from uncultured Eubacteriales bacterium, assembly GCA_905209135.1. Lineage (GTDB taxonomy): Bacteria > Bacillota > Clostridia > Oscillospirales > UMGS1783 > UMGS1783. Next base: position 649 of record CAJLRT010000315.1, on the reverse strand, counting down.
CGCCTCCAAGCCCATTCCCAAATGGCTGGAACTCGACCGGAACAACAACGTTGCCAAGGTGGTAACACTTGCGGCGAGAGAGGATATAGACCTCCCCATTGAAGAACACCTGATCATAGAGTACTACTCTAAATAAACCCCTCAATTAGGAAGCGTCCCCGTACCGGGGGCGACCGCAACCCGAACACCGAAACTGTTACAAGGGGGAAAATTCGTTGATAGATATCGAAAGGCCGCAGGTCGGCGTAGAATTCGTGTCGGATGACGAGAAGTATGGTAAGTTCACAGTGGAGCCGCTGGAAAGAGGTTACGGCATCACCCTTGGGAATTCCCTTCGGCGCATTATGCTGTCCTCCCTGCCGGGCGTTGCGGTGCAGTCGATCAAGATCGACGGCGTCTCGCATGAGTTTTCAACCATTCCCGGCGTCAAGGAGGACGTCACAGAGATCATTCTGAATATCAAAGGGCTCATCTCGAAACTGTACAGCGACGGCCCCAAAGTCGTCTATATCGAGGCGACCGGCGAGCAGGAAGTCACCGCGGCGGATATCAAAACCGATTCCGACGTGGAGATCCTCAACCCGGACCTGCATATCGCGTCCCTCGGCAAGGACGGCCGCCTCTTTATGAGCATCACCCTCAACAAGGG
>CAJLRT010000314.1 GCA_905209135.1 uncultured Eubacteriales bacterium | reverse complement strand
CCGGCGTCCTTTCGTTATGAAAGAAGTTCTTTCAGTATTTCATTCACAAGCTTCGGATTGGCCTTGCCTCTGGACGCTTTCATCGACTGCCCGACCAAAAAGCCGAACGCGTTCATCTTGCCGGACTTATAGTCGTTTACCGACTTTTCGTTCTCAGCGAGCACCTGCTCGATCAGGGCGCGGATGCTGTCTGTATCGCTGATCTGCACGAGGCCCAGCTCTTCGATCAGCACGGCGGGGTCTTTGCCGGACTCGAACACTTCCTGCAGCACCTTTTTGCCGGCGCTCTGGGAGATAGTCCCCTTCTCAATCAGTTCCAGAAGCGAGACGAGTTTCTGCGGGGTAAGCAGGCTGTCCGCCACATCGAGCTCCAGTTCGTTCAGGCGCTTGGCAACGTCGCCGAGCAGCCAGTTGGCAATCTGTTTTGCGCTGCCGGGCGCCAGGGCCAGGCACTGGTCGAAAAAGTCGGCGCGCGCCGGGGCGAATACGAGCTGCTCCGCATCGGCATACGGGAGTCCGAGCTGCTGATAATACCGCGTCAGTTTCGCTACGGGGAGCTCGGGCTGCTCCTGCTCCACCCGCGCTACCCATGCGTCGTCAATCACAATCGGGCAGAGGTCCGGGTCCGGGAAATAGCGGTACTCGAACGCGTCCTCCTTGCTGCGGAGCAATGTGTTTTTGCCCTTGACGTCGTCCCAGCGCCGCGTCTCCTGCTCCACCGTGCCGCCGCTCTCCAGCAGCCTGATCTGGCGTTTGTATTCATAGTCGATGGCGCGTTCAGCAGCGGAGAAGGAGTTGACGTTCTTCATTTCCACCCGGGTTCCGAATACATCGCTCCCCTTTTCACGGACGGAGACGTTGATGTCGCACCGAATAGACCCCTCCTGCATTTTGCAGTCGGAGATGCCGAGATAGAGCAGGATGATACGGATGGTTTCCAGAAAGTCCTTGGCCTGCCGGCTGGAGCGCAGGTCGGGCTCGGTGACGATTTCGATCAGCGGGACGCCGCAGCGGTTATAGTCGACAAGCGAGCCGCCGAGATGCGATTCGTGCGTCAGTTTGCCCGCGTCCTCCTCGATGTGGATACGAGTGATCCGGCAGTTGTGCAGCGTGCCGTCGGAATAATAATCCACGGCGCCGGACTCGCACACGGGCAGGTCGAACTGCGAGATCTGATAGGCCTTGGGCAGGTCGGGATAGAAGTAGTTTTTGCGGTCGGACTTGCAGAGACGGTTGATTTTACAGCCAAGGGCCGTGCCCATGCGCATGCAGGAATCCACGACCGTTCTGTTCAGCACGGGCAGGACGCCGGGAAAGCCCATGCAAACCGGGCAGCAGTTGGTGTTCGGCTCCGCCCCGAACTCGTTTTTGCAGGCGCAGAATATTTTCGTTTTGGTGTTCAGTTCCGCGTGGATCTCCAGACCCACGACAAGCTCATACTCTCTCATGCGCGCTCCCCTCCCCGGACGGCCGCAGGCACGCCGATTTTCATATCCGTATGCCGCTCGTAGGCATACGCGCCGCTGACCAGCAGCTTGTCGGACAGGTGGTTGCCGATGATCTGCATCCCGACCGGCATGCCGTTTCCGTCGCGCCCGCAGGGGACGCTGACGGCGGGAACGCCGGCAATATTGATGGAGACCGTGCAGAGGTCAACCATATACATCATGCGCGGATCGTCCACACGTTCGCCGAGCTTGAAGGTTTCAACCGGCATGGTGGGCGTTATCAGCATATCGTATTTTTCAAAGGCGGCGCGGAAATTGCTGCGCATCAGCCGCTGGGCCGCGAGCGCCTTTTTGTAATACGCGTCGTAATAGCCCGAGCTGAGCACATAGTTGCCGAGCAGTATACGGCGCTTTACCTCTCCGCCAAAGCCCTCGGTGCGGCTGCGGAGATAGAGATCGCTGAGGTTGTCGAAGTCCGCGGCGCGGTAGCCGTATTTTATGCCGTCATACCGCGCGAGGTTGGACGACGCCTCG
>CAJLRT010000313.1 GCA_905209135.1 uncultured Eubacteriales bacterium | reverse complement strand
CAGCTGCCTGCTCTCGCCCGAGGGCGCGATATCGCCCGAAAGCAGTTCGTCCTTTCTCTCCTCGCCGCCAAACCACCCCGCCAGGTCGGCCGTGCGGCTCTCATACACCGCCAGAGCAATGCCGCCCAGGAGCGTCAGCACCAGCGCCGCAATCAGCGCCGTGCGCAGCGCGCGCGGCCGTGCGGCCGGAGCCGCGTCCAGATTTGCCAGCGTATGCCGCACGCGCGCCTCCAGCCGGACGGGGTCCGGTTCATATGCGCGCCGCCACTCAGATCGTTTCATTCGATATCCTCCTTCAAAAGCTCCCGCAGGCGTCCACGGGCCATGTGCAGCCGGGAGGTGACGGTTCCTTTGGGGATGTGCAGCAGCCGCGACAGCTCCGAAACGTCGTACCCCTCCATATAGTGCAGCACCGTCACGGTGCGCAGCTTCTGGGGCAGGGCGTCCAGCGCGTCGCGCAAGGCAGCGGCGCTCCCGTCGGGGGCGGGCATCTCCGGCACACTCTCCACGGGCACCACGCGTTTTTGCCTTCGCTGGATGTTGACACATTCCCGCATCAGAATGCGCATGAGCCATGTGTCGAAGTATTCCTCCCGGCGAAGGGTCGAACGCTTCTGCCAGGCCCTGAGCACCGCCTCGGACACCGCGTCCAGGCAGTCCTGCTCCCCTTGAAGGTAGCTTCTGGCCACGCGGTACAGCTTTTCCCGCGCATCCAGGACGCGGCCTTCAAAGTCCTCCCTTGTCACAGGCTTCCCCTCCTTCTGTTCAAGCGCGCTTTCATCCATTAGACGCACGGCAGGGGCGTTTGATTGAGTGGCGCAAAAAAAGTGGCGGCGCGACCATGCAGTCGCGCCGCGCTTGTGCTTTTGTCAAACGGATTACGCCTTGCCGTTGCAGCCCAGGACGTCCACGATCTTATGGCGGACCATCTCACGGATGCCGTTGCGCGCGTCGGTCAGGTACTGGCGCGGATCGAAGTGGTCGGGATGCTCGGCCAGATGCTTGCGGATCTCGCCGGTGAAGGCCAGGCGCAGGTCGCTGTCGATGTTGATCTTGCAAACGGCCATGCTGGCAGCCTTGCGCAGCATTGCCTCAGGCACGCCCTGCGCGCCGGGCATGTTGCCGCCATACTTGTTAATCATGTCCACATAGCTGGGGATGACGCTGCTGGCGCCGTGCAGCACGATGGGGAAGCCGGGCAGACGCTTGGAGACCTCCTCCAGAATGTCAAAGCGCAGCTTGGGCTCTCCCTTGAACTTGAAGGCGCCGTGGCTGGTGCCGATCGCGATGGCCAGGCTGTCGCACCCGGTGCGGGTGGCAAACTCCTCGACCTCTTCGGGGCGGGTGTAGCTGGAATCCTCAGCGGACACCTTCACGTCGTCCTCCACGCCGGCCAGACGGCCCAGCTCGGCCTCGACGGTCACGTTGCGGTCGTGCGCGTACTCGACGACCTTGCGGGTCAGGGCGATATTCTCCTCAAAGGGCAGGTGGCTGCCGTCGATCATCACGCTGGTGAAGCCGCCGTCGATGCAGCTCTTGCAGGTTTCGAAGTCGGGGCCATGATCCAGATGCACCACGATGGGCAGATCCGTGTCCTCGATGGCGGCCTCGATCATCTTCATGAGATAGACGTGCTTGGCATACTTGCGCGCGCCCGCGCTCACCTGCAAAATGAGGGGGGCGTTTTCCATCTTCGCGCCCTCGGTGATGCCCTGGATGATTTCCATGTTGTTGACGTTGAAAGCGCCGATGGCATAACCGCCCTCGTAGGCCTTTTTGAACATTTCTTTGCTGTTGACCATTGGCATGGGTAACTCCTCCTTGCTGCTTGGGAATGCCTTTATTATACCAAAGTTTGTCCCGCTTGGGTAGAGGCGGCGCAAAAATTGCGCATGCGCTGCTCCCGGCCGCTTACACAGGGCCTGCCTCATCCAAAAAGGGGAGGCGCCGCCCCGGCCCGGTTGGATGGGCCTTGGGCAGCGCCCCCGCAGGGATTATGCGG
>CAJLRT010000312.1 GCA_905209135.1 uncultured Eubacteriales bacterium | reverse complement strand
CTCTTTCCCTACACGACGCTCTTCCGATCTAAGGATCCAGCCCATCCTCCTTCATCGGAAGCAGCAGGGATTTCTCAAACTCTGCCTTGTTGACCTTCCGGTTGTTGATGGTGATCTTGGCGGAAGCGCCGGAATCCAGCGCGTTGAGTAGCTCGGCATAGTCGAGAAACATCGCCGTTTTGTCGTCTTTGCTGGCGATGCTGTAGTTGATATCGGTAAAGGAAAAGGTCTTGGAAAACCGTCTTCCCACCTGAAAAATCCCATCCGGCCAGATTCGCTGGATGGGAATAGCGTCCTGTACGGACTTCGGGATCGTAAATTTCTCTTTTTCTGCTTTCGCTGCTTTGCTGAGCGTTTTACTTATAGGCATCCTTCCTTTTAGAGAGATTTTTGAGATTACGGTTCTTTTTCGGCCGATGGCTGGGAATTGCGGCCTTTCCGCTTGCGGGGAAGCTTCTCTCCTTCAGCGATGGCGTCCTTCATGGCGTCGAAGTAGAGACTGTCGGATTTAAACACCAGCTTTTTGGAATAGAGAAATTCCGACTTGAACCAGGCCCATGCCGCCTGTTCGGCGGTCATGCCGTGGTATTTGAAAAAGCCGCAGGCTGCAAAGGGCGCGGCCCCGAGAATGCACATCCAGCCCACTTCCTCGCTGCCGACCAGCGGGCGCAGGCCGAAGTACAGTCCAACCGCCACGCCTACAGCCAGCAGAGAACAGATGAACTGCCGGGCAGAGAGCCCGAAGAAGATGGACTCCTGATAATCCCGGATTTCCTTTGGCACTTTGACTTCGATAAAAAACCAGCTCCTTTAAAAAATAGGTTGAATTTATCCTATTTTCGAGTATAATAAAAGTAGGAGGTGTTACAAATGACAGTGAACACAAAGAATCTTGTTTCCATTACAGAAGCAAATCAGAACTTTTCCCGTGTTGCGCGCTTGGTGGACGAAAACGGCGCAGCCGTGATCTTAAAGAACAATGTCCCGCGGTATGTGCTGTTGGAATTCAGCCAGGCAGAGCAGGAGCAGCTTGCGGAAGACGAGGATATTCTGGCCGCATCCAAGCGGCTGATCGCCAAGAACCGCCGCGCTTATGAGGAGTTGGCCAAATGAAAACCTTATCCAAAAATCAGGTGACGGCTTTGCATTCCGCGCTGATCCGGGAATTCGGAGGCATCGACGGGATTCGGGACGAAGGGCTGCTGGAATCCGCATTGGCCGCGCCGTTTCAAACGTTCGGCGGAGAGCCGGTGTATCCGTCTCTGCAGGCCAAAGCGGCACAGCTTGGCTTTGGCCTGATACGCAATCATCCCTTTGTGGATGGGAATAAGCGTATCGGCGCGCATACCATGCTGGTTTTCCTGGCTGTGAACGGGATTGAGCTCCGTTATGAACAACAGGAATTGATTGATATCGTTCTTTCCGTCGCTGCCGGTCAAATTGACCGGCAGGGGCTGCTGCAATGGATATTAGATCATGAATGAACGAACAGGTTCTGCGGTTTTCCGCAGGGCCTGTTCGCTTTTTGGATGTGTTACAGCCCCAACAGCTCCTTGACGATCCGGTCGCTCATTCGCACGGCGCCGACCAGAACAAGCAGGTTAAAGATCAGCTCGCCCACATAGCTCCATACGGCGGTAACCGCCGAGACGTCGGGATCGACCGCCGGCGGAGAGGCCGCCATAATCGAGAAGATGATGCAGGCAAGCGCAATAATCGCCCCTTCGAGGCAAACGCCTGCATAGGAACGCAGGAAGTTTTTCCCAACATTGCTGGTGGGTTCCCCTGCGAAGCTGGACATGGGAATTGGGGCGATAGCCGTATACATGTACAATTTGAACATCCGACTATACACCGTCAGGATCATAATGAACGCCAGCACCGTGATGAACAGGTTGCCCAGCAGGGTGACTGCCCACAGGGGGATGCTGTCCCAAAAGCCGACGGTATTGATCTTGTCGATAATCTCCTGCGGGAGCGTCGCTCCGCTGCTTCCCGACAGGCCAGAT
>CAJLRT010000311.1 GCA_905209135.1 uncultured Eubacteriales bacterium | reverse complement strand
AGTACCTGTCCGACAGGGGCATGACCCAGCTCCGCATTGCCGAAACGGAAAAGTACGCGCACGTCACCTTCTTCTTCAACGGCGGGCGCGAACAGCCCTATCCGGGCGAGGACCGCGCCCTCATCCCCTCGCCCAAAGTCGCCACCTATGACCTCAAGCCCGAAATGAGCGCTTACGACGTGACCGACGAGGTCGTCCGGCGCATCGAGAGCGGAAAATACGACGTGATCGTGCTCAACTACGCCAACTGCGACATGGTCGGCCACACCGGCGTGGCCCGCGCGGCCGTGCAGGCCGTCGAGGCGGTGGACGCCTGCGTCGCCCGGGTGGCCGCCGCGGTGAAACAGGCCGGCGGCGCCATGCTGCTCACAGCCGACCACGGCAACGCCGACTGCATGTTTGACAAGGACGGCGCGCCCTTCACCGCGCACACGACCAACCCCGTGCCCCTGCTGCTGTATGCGGACTTTCCCGCGTCGCTGCGCGAGGGCGGCATTTTGGCCGATATCGCGCCCACCATGCTCGACCTGCTGGGGCTGGAAAAGCCCGCCGAGATGACGGGGAGCTCCCTGCTCGTCCGCGGCTAGCGCAGCCGCGCGGATTCGCCCTGACTGCGCGCCCCGGCGGCCGCCGTCCCTCTCCCCGCCCGCGCAGCCTGCGGGGCGGCACGGCGGGAACGGGCAAACCCCAGCCGCGCAGTGCAGCAGGCCAGAGGCCTGCGGGCGCAGACGCGACCTGAAGTATAATTCATACCCTGTATTACGATTTGTATACGGCCCGGCCCCTCCGTTTGGGGCCGGGCCCCGAACGCACAGGAGCCGAACATGCCTACGAACAAAACCAGATTCATAGCGCGGGCCGCCATTATCGCCGCGGCCTACGCCATCCTGACCCTTTCGCTCGCGCCCATCGCCTACGGGTCGCTGCAGCTGCGGCTGGCCGAGGCGCTGACGGTGCTGGCCTATTTCAGCCCCGCGGCCGTATGCGGGCTGACGGTCGGCTGCGCGGTGGCCAACTTCTGGTCCCCCTTCGGCATCACGGACGTCGTGTTCGGCGCGCTCGCGACGGGAATCGCCGCCGTTCTTACATATTTCATGCCCAAAAAGGGACTGTGGAAATTCCTGGCCCCCCTGCCCTCCGTACTCGTCAACGCAGCCGTCATCGGCGCTGTGATCGCGGCCTCCGGCAGCGGCGGCGCTTCTTTCTGGCCGGCCTACGGCGCGAACGCGCTGGCCGTGGCTCTGCCCCAGTTTCTCGTATGCTATGTGGCGGGCCTGCCCCTGCTTCTGTATCTGGACAGCAGCGGGCTGGGCCGCCGCCTGCTGTGACAATCCGCCGGACATACGCGGCGATCACATGATGGAGGTACTTATTTTATGCAAGTGAAAAAAGCGGTCATCCCCGCGGCGGGATACGGGACGCGCATGCTGCCGCTGACCAAGGCCCTGCCCAAGGAGTTCGTGCCCATTGTCGACAAGCCGTCCATCCAGTTTCTGGTGGAGGAAGCCGCCGCGAGCGGGATTGAGGACGTACTCATCATCGTCTCGCGCGGCAAGGAGCTGATCGAGAGCCATTTCGACCGCTGCCCGGAGCTGGAGGCAAAGCTTGAAAAGGGCGGCAAGGCAAAGCAGCTCGAACAGATTCTGGGCATTGCCGGCCTTGCCAACGTGTTCTTCATCCGCCAGCCCGAAATGCGCGGCACGGGCGCGGCCATCCGCCTCGCCCGCCCCTTTACCGGCGACGAGCCCTTCGCCGTGCTCTACGGCGACGACGTAATCGTCGGCCAGCCGCCCGTCACCCTGCAGCTTATGCAGGCGTACGAGAAGTACGGCCTGGGCGCGGTGGGCATGAAAGAGGTTTCCAGGGACCGGATCTCCAGCTACAGCTCGCTCAAGGTGGAGCACCGCGAGGGCCGCGACTACATGCTTACCGACATGAACGAAAAGCCCGCGCCCGGCGAGGAGTTTTCCCTCTTCTCCATTCTGGGCAGGCTCGTGCTTCCGCCGGAGATCTA
>CAJLRT010000310.1 GCA_905209135.1 uncultured Eubacteriales bacterium | reverse complement strand
CGGCGCGCTGAAAGGGGATGCGTGAAATGGAAACGAAAAATGTAATGATCGTAGGCGTGGGCGGCCAGGGTTCGCTGCTCGCCAGCAAACTGCTCGGCAACCTGCTTATGGAGCAGGGGTATGACGTAAAAGTATCCGAAGTACACGGCATGAGCCAGCGCGGCGGCTCCGTTGTCACATATGTCCGCTACGGCGACAAGGTGTACTCCCCGGTCATCGATAAGGGCGAGGCCGATTTCATCATCTCGTTCGAACTGCTTGAGGCCGCGCGCTGGGCGGAGTTTCTCAGGCCCGGCGGCCGCATCATCGTCAACACCCAGCAGATCGATCCCATGCCCGTCATCACGGGCGCGGCTTCCTATCCGTCGGATATCATAGCGAAGCTCCGTTCTCTGGGCCTGCAGGTCGACGCTGTCGACGCGCTGGAGATCGCCGAACAGGCCGGCAGCGCCAAGGCCATTAACATCGTGCTGATGGGCAGGCTTGCCCGGTACTTTGACGTCCCGGAGGACGAATGGCAGAAAGCACTGAAACGCGTTGTCCCCGAAAAATTCCTGGCTCTGAACCAGAAGGCCTTTGCGCTGGGAATGCAGCTTGCCTGACCGGGGACGCGAGCAGCGTAGAAAGGGGTAGATTCAATGGCACGTTATTTTCAGGAAGAGATTGAGACCGCACCGCGTTCGCTTCTGCGCCAGTGGCAGAGCGAGCGCCTGGTAAAAACGGTAAAGCACGTTCACGACAACGTCCCGTACTACCGTGCGCTCATGGAGGAAAAGGGCGTAACGCCGGAGGATATCCGTTCGGTGGACGATCTTTACAAACTCCCGTTCACCTATAAAAGCGACCTGCGCGACACCTATCCGTACGGCATGATGGCCGTCCCCATGGAACAGGTTGTGCGTATCCAGGCTTCGAGCGGCACAACCGGGAAGCAGGTGGTCGCTGGCTATACGCAGCACGACCTGGAAATATGGGAGGACATCTGCGCCCGCCAGCTCGTGGCCGCAGGCGGCGGCCCGAAGGACTTTGTCCACGTCTCCTACGGCTACGGCCTGTTTACCGGCGGGCTGGGCCTGCACGGCGGCGCGCATAAAATCGGCGCGACGACCATACCCGTTTCGAGCGGCAACACCCAGCGCCAGATCACGATCCTGCGCGATTTCGGGTCCACAATTCTGTGCTGTACGCCTTCCTATGCAATGTACATCGGCGAAACACTGGAGGCCATGGGCGTTCCGCTCTCTGAAATCAGCCTCAAGGCCGGCATTTTCGGCGCCGAACCGTGGACGGAGCAGATGCGCCAGGAAATCCAGCGCAAGCTTGGCATCAAGGCGTACGACATCTACGGCCTGACCGAGATCATGGGCCCCGGCGTCGCATACGAGTGCAGCGAACAAAACGGCATGCATATCAACGAGGACCACTTCATTCTCGAAGTGATCGACCCGGAAACCGGCGAACCCCTCGGCCCCGGTCAGCAGGGCGAGCTCGTCTTTACCTGCATTACGAAAGAGGCGTTCCCGCTGATCCGGTACCGGACGCGTGACATCGGCGTGATCACGTACGATCCCTGCCCATGCGGCCGGACCTTTGCCAGGATGTCCAAGCCCCGCGGCCGGACGGACGATATGCTCATCATCCGCGGCGTCAACGTGTTCCCGTCGCAGATCGAAACGGTGCTGCTGGAGCGCGGCTTCTCGCCGAACTACCAGATTATCGTGGACCGCGTCGGCAGTCACGATACGCTGGAAGTCGTCGTAGAGATGACGCCCGCCATGTTCTCCGATACGGTGCGCAGCATCTCAGCCTGGGAGAACGATCTGACGGAAGCCCTGAAATCCCTGCTCGGACTCGCCGCAAAAGTAACGCTCGTTGAGCCAAAATCCATTGAGCGTTCCACCGGCAAGGCCGTCAGGGTCATTGATAAACGGAAACTGCATGATTGAAAAGGAGGGTACAGGTATGACGATCGATCAACTATCGGTATTTGTGGAGAACAAGGCGGGCAAACTTGCGGAAATCAC
>CAJLRT010000309.1 GCA_905209135.1 uncultured Eubacteriales bacterium | reverse complement strand
CCACCGAGATCTACACTCTTTCCCTACACGACGCTCTTCCGATCTATATCGACGAACGGCCCGAAACGCGGGAGGACCGGATCGTGTGCGCATACGCCTATGCGGTCAGCGAGCAGAGCGCTTCGGGCGGCACGGTCGTCACCGCGCCCACCTGCGGCGCAAGCGGCGTTGTGCCGGCGGTGCTGCGGTATATGCAGGAGAAGCACGGCTTCACCGACGCGGAGGTGCTCGACGCGCTCGCAACAGCCGGGATTATCGGCAATATTATCAAAACAAACGCCTCCATCAGCGGCGCGCAGTGCGGCTGCCAGGCTGAAGTCGGAAGCGCGTGCTGCATGGCGGCCGCCGCGCTCGCCGAGCTGTTTAAAATGGATTTGGAGCAGATCGAATATGCCGCCGAGTCGGCCATGGAACACCATTTGGGGCTGACCTGCGACCCAATCCGCGGCCTTGTGCAGATCCCGTGCATCGAGCGCAACGCCGTCGCCGCCATGCGTGCGATCGGCTCGCTCAACCTTGCGAATTTTCTCACCCACACCCGCAAAATTTCGTTTGATATGGTGGTCGAAACCATGTACCAGACAGGGCGGGACATGAACCGGATCTACCGGGAAACCAGCGAGGGCGGGCTCGCCAAGCTCTACCGGTAAACCAGGCGCACGCATGAAAATGCGTGCGCTTTTTTGTCCCCCGCCGCAGGACGCGCGTCCAAAACGTCCCGGCGCCCCCTCCGGCGCTCCACTCTCCGGCGCTCTCCTTGCTTCCTCCTCTCCGGCGCTCCCCCTGTCCCCGGCCGCCGCCCCTTTTTCGCAGGGCGCGCCTGCTCCCTCTCCCCCGCGCCGGCGCCGCTGTATTTTTAGAGCCGCGCGCCGCCGGGTTGACAAAGGGCGCCGGTGTCGGATATAATAGTTGCAAAGCCGGCGCCGAAGCGCCGGACACACGGCCCGAAGGCCGGCGACTGCACCCATCACGGCTCGCCACGAAGGCAAGCCCGTCCCCAAGGGACGGACTTTGCGCTTCGCGTTTTTTTGTTTTGGGCGAAAACGCGCCCATGCCCTGCGCGCATACTGCGCGCCATAAAGCGGCACGCGGACCTGTGCTCGCTTACAGCCTGCGGCTGACCTGCCGATTCGTATCGCCCGGCCGCCCGCGCGCACCGCAGTGCCCGCGCGGCGCGAGTGTCCCCGCCGCATGTACCGGCAGGCACGCGGAGTTCTGCGCCGCGGAGCGAGAATTTGCCCGCAAACGCATATTTGGCCGACAGGGCCAAAGCGGGGCCGGCCGCCGACCTGGGCCGGCAAGCCTTTCCCGCGCGCTGCAAACACACAAATGAAGACTGGAGATAACCATGAAAACATCCACACACACGCAACTGAAGAACCTGACGCTGGCCGCCATGTTTCTGGCCCTGGGTCTTGTCCTGCCGCTGCTGACGGGGCAGATTCCGCAGTTCGGCAACATGCTGCTGCCCATGCACATCCCCGTACTGCTGTGCGGCCTGATATGCGGCTGGCAGTACGGCGGCGCGGTCGGCTTTGTCCTGCCGCTGCTGCGCCACCTGATATTCGGCATGCCGCCCATGCCCAACGCCGTATCCATGGCGTTTGAACTGGCGGCGTACGGCCTCGTAATCGGCCTGCTGTATTTCCGCGCCCGCCGCAGGAACCTGCTTTCCGTGTACCTGAGCATGCTGGCCGCCATGGTTGTCGGCCGGGCCGTCTGGGGAATCGCGCAGGCGGCGATCCTGGGCCTGTCCGGCTTTACCTGGCAGATGTTTTTTGCCGGCGCGGTCCTCAACGCCATCCCCGGCATTATCCTGCAGCTCATCCTCATCCCCGCGGTGATGGCAGTGCTGGGCCGCACCGGGCTCGTGCCGTTCGGCCGGGAGAGCGAGGCGCAGGACGACAGGCAGTAACCCCGCGCGCGGCGGCGCAATGATTCCATGAGCAAGGAAGATCACTTTTGAATATACGGAACGATTCGTTTGCGGACATACTTGCCGCCCATCTGGCGGCCTATCCCCTCCT
>CAJLRT010000308.1 GCA_905209135.1 uncultured Eubacteriales bacterium | reverse complement strand
ATCCGATCGCTTTGGTCGGTGATCGTCCAGCTTCCGTCGTCCTCGCGGACAAGTACGGCGTGGTTGCGCGAAACGGACGGGTAATTGATGAGGATATCCGCGCCCTTTGCGCGGCCGATCAGGTTTTCCCAGTGGTTGATGGGCAGCATGATCCCGCCCGGCAGCGCGATATGCCCCCACACCTCCGGCTCGCGCTTCCACCGGAGCAGGGACACCGCTATGCGCACCACGATCACAATCGCAAGCAGCGGCAGCAGCCAGCGCGACAGAAAAGTCACCGCCGCGGCAAGGCGCGGATCGGGGCCGCCCGCGGCCTGTTCCACGGGCGTTTTAAACCAGTTTATGATATTTTGAAATATATTGAGCGGCATCGCTTTTCCTCCGCGTATCTGCTGAAGCCGGGCAAGTCCCCGCCAAGGCGCAAAACAGCCTGTCCCCGGCACGCGTTCTTTAAAAAGTATCTTATCATATTCTCAACAATATTTCAATTGCCGATTATCTTCATCAAACTGCACGAATTATTATATATAGTTTTACAATTAAAAGCAGGAATAGTATGAAATTTTTTTCTGGGCTGAAATACATTGAAAAGCGGTACTTGGTATAATATAATGTATTATAGACTGAATTTAAGGCGGTAAAAAGATGATGAAAGAAAAGACGTTTTATATCACAACACCGATTTACTACCCCTCCGACAAGCTGCATATCGGGCATTCCTACACCACGGTCGCGGCCGACGCCATGGCGCGCTACAAGCGCGCGCGCGGGTTCGACGTGATGTTCCTGACCGGCACGGACGAACACGGCCAGAAAATCCAGCGCAAAGCCGAAGAAAAGGGCGTGACCCCGCAGCAGTATGTGGACGATATCGTCGCCACCATCAAAGACCTGTGGCGCACCCTCAATATAAGCAACGACCGGTTCATACGCACGACGGACCCGTACCATGTGCAGAGCATTCAGAAGATATTCAAGGCCATGTACGACAAGGGCGACATTTACAAGGGCGAATATGAAGGGCTGTACTGCGCGCCCTGCGAGTCCTTCTGGACCGAGACGCAGGCGGTGGACGGCAAGTGCCCCGACTGCGGGCGCCCTGTTGAAAAAACCAAGGAAGAGGCCTACTTCTTCCGTCTCTCGGCGTATCAGGACAAACTCATGGCCTACTACGCCGAACATCCCGACTTCGTCCAGCCTCAGTCCCGGCTCAATGAGATGATCAACAACTTCCTCAAGCCCGGCCTGGAGGACCTCTGCGTATCCCGCACCTCGTTCGACTGGGGCATCCCGGTCAGCTTTGACGAGAAACACGTCGTCTACGTCTGGGTGGACGCGCTTTCCAACTACATCACCGCGCTCGGCTACGGCAACGACGCGTACGACGACTTCGGCAAGTACTGGCCCTGCGACGTGCATCTGGTCGGCAAGGAGATCGTGCGGTTCCACACGATCATCTGGCCCGCCATGCTCATGTCGCTGGATCTGCCCCTGCCCAAAAAGGTGTTCGGACACGGCTGGCTGCTGCTCGACGGCGGCAAGATGTCCAAGTCCTTCGGCAACGTCGTAGACCCCACCGTGCTGTGCGAACGCTACGGCGTGGACGCGATCCGCTATTTCCTGCTGCGCGAAATCCCGTTCGGCAGCGACGGCGTCTACTCCAATGAAGCGCTGATCAACCGGATCAACGCGGACCTTGCCAACGACCTCGGCAACCTGCTCTCGCGCAGCGTCGCCATGGTGCAGAAATACTTTGGCGGCACGCTGCCGGAGCAGCACGAAACGCAGCCGATCGACCAGTCGCTGATCGATCTTGCCATGCAGACGGCGCAGGCTGTCGAGGAGAACATGGAAAACCTGTTGTTCTCCAACGCCCTGTCCGAGATCTGGAAGCTCGTTTCACGAGCGAATAAGTATATCGATGAAACCATGCCCTGGGCGCTCGCAAAAGACCCCGCAAACAGGGCGCGCCTTGCCGGCGTGCTGTACAACCTGTGCGAATCGCTGCGCATTGTGGGCATTCTGACCGCTCCGTTCAT
>CAJLRT010000307.1 GCA_905209135.1 uncultured Eubacteriales bacterium | reverse complement strand
ATAATCTATCAGGAAAAAGAACGGGCGGCCTTCGCAGCCAAAGCGGTTCATGCGCCGCCGCGCCCGGCGTACAGAATGCTGCGCAGGCCCGGCCCGCGTCTGCGTCCGCGCCGCCTGCGCCCCGCAAGAAGAAATCGGGCCCGCGCCAGATCCGCGGCGAAGTGGAAAAGCGCATTGTGGACACCAAGTCGGTAGAGGTCAACCTCTCCAAGTACGACCAGAAGCTCGAGGACCTTGCGCCGGAGCGCGCCAAGGACCTGGGCAAGCAGTTCCAGAAGCTCAAAAAGCAGCCGAACCGCCGCGGCCCGCGCCGCCGCACCGAGACCGAAGCGGAGAAAATCCGCCGCCTCGAAGCGGAGCGCGCCAAGCGTCCGCAGCTTTCCATTGTGCTGCCGGATGAAATCGTTGTATTCGACCTTGCGGCAAAGCTGCATGCGACAAACGCGCAGGTGATTAAAAAGCTCATGTCGCTTGGCATTATGGCTTCCGCCAACCAGACGATCGAGTACGACGCGGCGGCCCTGGTCGCCGAGGACTTCGGCGCAAAGGTCACGCGCGAGGTGGTCGTGACCATTGAGGAAAAGCTGATCGACGAGAGCGAGGACAACGAAGGGAACCTCGTGCCCCGCAATCCGGTTGTGGTCGTCATGGGCCACGTCGACCACGGCAAGACCTCCCTGCTTGACGCGATCCGCGACAGTAACGTCGTATTGGGCGAGGCCGGGGGAATTACCCAGCATATAGGCGCGTACAAGGTCAATATTAAAGGCAGGGACATCACCTTTCTGGATACGCCCGGACATGAGGCGTTTACCGCCATGCGCGCCCGCGGCGCGCAGGTCACGGATATCGCCATACTTGTGGTCGCGGCCGACGACGGCGTGATGCCGCAGACGATCGAAGCGATCAACCACGCAAAGGCGGCCGAGGTGGGCATTGTCGTGGCCATCAACAAAATGGATAAGCACGGCGCCAATCCCGACCGCGTCAAGCAGGAGCTCACCGAATACGGGATTATCCCGGAAGAGTGGGGCGGCGACACCATCTGCGTGCCCGTCTCCGCGCTGAAAAAAGAGGGCCTGGACGACCTGCTGGAAAACGTTCTGCTCGTGGCCGAGATGCGCGAACTGAAAGCCAATCCCGACCGGCAGGCGCGCGGCACCGTCATCGAGGCGCGGCTTGACAAGGGCCGCGGCCCGGTCACGACCCTGCTCGTCCAGAACGGCACGCTACACATGGGCGATACGCTCATTGCCGGCAAGACGGTCGGCCGCGTCCGCGGCATGACCGACGACAAGGGCCGTCCCGTGCAGTCCGCCGGTCCGTCCGACCCCGTCGAGATCATCGGTATGTCCGAAGTTCCCGAAGCGGGCGACGTGTTCCACGCCGTGGCCGACGAACGCATGGCCAGGGAGCTTGTGGAACAGCGCAAATACAAGGAAAAGGAAGAACAGTTCAAGCAGAACCAGTCCGTCTCCCTGGAGGACCTGTTCAGCAGGATCCAGGAGGGCGACGTGAAAGACCTCAATATCATCGTCAAGGCCGATGTGCAGGGCAGCGCGGAGGCGGTCAAGGCCTCCCTTGAAAAACTGTCCAACGACGAGGTGCGCGTCAAAGTCATCCACACCGGCGTCGGCGGCATCAACGAGTCCGATATCATGCTCGCGTCCGCGTCGAACGCGATTGTCGTGGGCTTTAACGTGCGCCCTGACAATTCGGCGGCCGACAGCGCGGCGCGCAACGGCATCGACATCCGCACCTACCGCATCATCTACGAGTGCATCGAGGAGATCGAGGCCGCCATGAAGGGCATGCTCGCCCCCAAATTCCGCGAGAAGGTCACCGGCCACGCGTCGATCCGGCAGGTGTTCCGCGTCTCCGGCGTCGGCTCCATCGCCGGCTGCTATATGACCGACGGGTCCATCGGCCGGGGCAGTAACGTGCGCCTGCTGCGCGACAACGTCGTCATTTTCGAGGGCAAGCTCGTCTGTAAGGAAAATCACACAGCCATCCGCATCGGAGTGAACCACGGTTCGCTGT
>CAJLRT010000306.1 GCA_905209135.1 uncultured Eubacteriales bacterium | reverse complement strand
GTGTGACTGGAGTTCAGACGTGTGCTCTTCCGATCTTGACGCACGCGCCCGACGCGCTCCGGTATTTCGCCGCGGGCCGGCCCGCGCCGGGCCGACGCCCTCCTTCACAGCGGCTGTTCCAGTTCCGAAGCGAACGGCCGAAATCCGACCCCCTGGGACGGGGAGAAAGGACGAGGATCATATGAGTGAAATTTTACTCTGCGCCTTTGCGCTCGCGCTGCCCGCTGCCGTATTCTGGGCCTACCGGCGTGGTCTGCGCGCCGGAGCGGACCCTGCCCGGCCCGGCAAAATCCTGCCGGAGACGCCGGCCGCGGCCCGCCGCAGGCAGGCGCGGGAGCAGCAGGCGCTGCTCAAAAGAATCGATGAATACGACGGCGGGGTGAGACGATGAAAAGGTATAAGACGCCCGATGTGACGCGGGTGTGGAGCCTGTATGAAAAGGGCGTGGACCACCACAACCGCATCAACCTGTACAGCCGCACCGAGCAGGCGCACCGATTTTTTCTGGGCGAGCAGTGGTACGGGCTCAGCGGCGATACGCAGAGCCTGCCGGTGATGAATATTATCCAGCCGACGGTCGAATACAAGGTGGCGACCGTTGCGCAGAACAACGTGTCCATCCACTTTTCGCCCTTGAACACCGATGAGGACCAGCCCTTTTACCAGCGCGTCTGCGAGACGCTCAACCGCTATGCGGCCTCGCGCTGGGAACAGCTCAAGATGGACGACCTGTGCTGGCAGGTCGTCAAGGATAGCTGTATTGCGGGCGAGGGGTATATATACTTCTACAACGGCGACGCGCAGGCGCAGGTGGTCGACAACACCAGCGTTTACCTGGGCGACGAACAGCAGCCCGACCTGCAGAAGCAGCCCTACATCATCCTGTACGAGCGCTGCGGCGTGGACAGAGTGCGCGCGCTCGCCCGGGAAAACGGCGTGCCGGAGGACAGGGTCGCCGAAATCCTGCCCGACGAGGACACGGAGCATGTGCTGGGCGACGACGGCAAAAAGGAGGTCGGCGGCGCGGGCAAGTGCTCCTGCCTGCTGATGATGGAAAAGGACGAGCAGGGGTATGTGCACATCACGCGGGCGACTAAGCACGTCGTCTACCAGCCGGACACGGCGCTGCGCGCCTATGACGCGGAGGGGAACCCCGTCGGCGGGCTGAAGAAGTATCCGATCGTCAACTACCTGTGGATGCGGAAAAAAGGCTCGGCCCGGGGCGCGGGCGAAGTGGAACAGCTGCTAGCAAACCAGATCGAGATCAACAAGACCGTGGCGCGCCGCGCCCTGTCCGTCAAGAGCTTCGCGTTCCCCAAGCTGGTATACGACAGGGGACGGGTGGAAAACCCCGAAGCACTGGCCGAAGTGGGCGCGTCCATTGCGGTGGACAACCTGTCCGCAAACGGCGTGGAGGGGTTGGTCAGCTACCTCAACCCCGCGCCCATCTCGGCCGCGGCGGAGAACCTGACCGCCGAGCTGATTCAAACGACACGCGACCTTGCGGGCGCAGGCGACGCGGCGACCGGCACAATCAACCCCGAAAACGCCAGCGGCGTCGCCATCATCGCCGTGCGGGACCAGGCGCAGCTTCCCCTCAACGAACAGCTCGCCTCCTTCCGGCAGTTCGTAGAGGATATCGCCTCCGTGTGGTACGAGATATGGACCGCCTACCACCCGCAGGGGCTGGAGATCGCCATCCCCGCCGGCGGCGGCCTGACAAGCCTCACCATCCCGGCTTCCGTGCTGTCCGCCATTCGGGTGGGCATCCGCATTGACATATCGAGCGCGACCCCGTTCAGCAAGTACGCGCAGCAGCAGGCGCTCGACGGCCTGTTCGAGCGCGGCGCGATTACCTTTGCGGAATACGTCGGCGCCATGGAGGACGACAGCGGCCTGCCCAAGGGCAAGCTGATGGATATCCTGCGCGCCCGGGCCGCCGCGGCGGCGCTGTCCGGTCCGGCGGGCGCGCCCGCGGCCGCGGGGAAATGTCATCCGCGACCTGAGTCGTCACTCTGATGTTGATCAGGCCGGCCGCGAAT
>CAJLRT010000305.1 GCA_905209135.1 uncultured Eubacteriales bacterium | reverse complement strand
CGACCACCGAGATCTACACTCTTTCCCTACACGACGCTCTTCCGATCTCATTGATCTGCCGCTTTCAATCGATTTTATGTATGTATCCAGCTACGGCGCCGGCACGCAGACGACCGGCTCCGCCAAGATTATAAAGGACATGGACGTGGATATTTCGGGCAAGGACGTGCTGCTGGTGGAGGACATCCTGGACAGCGGCGTGACGCTCAGCCATGTCATTGACCTGCTCAAGCAGCGCCATCCCGCGTCGCTTAAGCTCTGCGCGCTGCTGAACAAGCCGGACCGCCGTAAAATTCCCGTACAGCTGGATTACGAGGGTTTTGAGATACCGGATGAATTTGTCGTCGGATATGGGTTAGACTATGACGAGCGGTATCGCAACCTGCCCTTTGTCGGGATATTAAAGCGGGAAGTATATATGCAGTCGGATGGGACAAAGGAGGATAAGTAACTTGAAAAAAAAGAACGGCGGAAGCATATGGTTTTTTGTCGGCGTATTGATTCTGATATTGCTGGCAAGTTTCCTGTTTGATTCCGGTACAAGTCAGGAAAAACTCACATATTCCACCGTCCTTACCCATTTTCGGGAAGGGATGGTCAATGACTTCGTAATTGAGGGCAACAACCTTTCCTATACATTGAAGGAAGACCCGGACCACCCAGTAAAGAATAAAAACGAGCTGAAAAAGGAGTTCAAGCTCTACAGCGTAGAGCTGTTCATCCTGGACGCGGGCGACACGATCGCCGAACAGTTTGAGAACAAGACGATCGAGAAGTACGACATTATGCCCGAAGCCGGAATCCCATGGTGGCAGAGCATCCTGCCGTATGTCATCATACTTGTAATCATGGGCGGCATTTTCTATGTGATGTTCAACCAGATGGGCGGCGCGGGCACCGGCAAGGCCGCCTCCTTTACCAAAGCGCGCACCAAAACGAATGCGGACGATAAGAACCGCGTCACGTTTGACGATGTCGCCGGCGCGGAGGAGGAAAAAGAGGAACTGGCTGAAATCGTCGAATTCCTCAAGAACCCCCAGAAATTCACCGAACTCGGCGCGCGTATTCCCAAGGGTATCATACTCGTCGGCCCGCCGGGCAACGGCAAAACCCTGTTCGCCCGCGCGGTTGCGGGCGAAGCCCGCGTTCCCTTCTTCAGCATCACCGGCTCCGACTTTGTGGAGCTGTACGTTGGCGTGGGCGCCTCCCGTGTCCGCGACCTGTTCGACCAGGCCAAGAAAGTCGCCCCCTCCATCATCTTTATCGATGAAATAGACGCGGTCGGCCGCCAGCGCGGCGCCGGTCTGGGCGGCGGCCATGACGAGCGCGAGCAGACGCTCAACCAGCTTCTCGTGGAGATGGACGGCTTCTCGAAAAACGAAGGCGTCATCATCATCGCGGCGACCAACCGTCCCGACGTGCTGGACCCCGCGCTGCTGCGCCCCGGCCGCTTCGACAGGCAGATCGTGATCAATCTGCCCGACGTGAAGGGCAGAGAGGGCATTCTCAAGCTGCACGCGCGCAATAAAAAGCTTGACGACGACGTGAAACTGGACATTATCGCCAAGACGACGGCCGGCTTTTCCGGCGCGGACCTGGAGAACGTCCTCAATGAAGCGGCTCTGCTGGCAGCCCGAAACGGCAAACACAGCATCAGCATGGAGGATATAGAACGCTCCATTATTAAAGTGATGATGGGCGTGGAGAAGAAAAACAAGGTCATAAGCGACAAGGAGCGCAAACTCACCGCTTACCACGAGGCGGGGCACGCCCTCGTCACAATCGATATGCCGAACCATGACAAAGTGCACGAAATCTCCATCATTCCGCGCGGCATGGCCGGCGGATATACGCTCCATCTGCCTACGGAGGATAAGTTCTATATGTCCAAAGGCGAAATGCAGGACCGCATGGTCATCCTGCTCGGCGGCCGCGTCGCGGAACAGATCTCGCTGGACGACATCTCCACCGGCGCGTCCAACGACCTGGAGCGCGCAACGAACATCGCCCGCCAGATGGTGACGAAGTACGGCATGAGCGACCGTCTCGGCCCCATCGTG
>CAJLRT010000304.1 GCA_905209135.1 uncultured Eubacteriales bacterium | reverse complement strand
ATGCTCCTGGATTTTGTTTGGAACACACTATAAAGAGATTGTAATTGCCCGCGGATTCATAGGCTTCAGACAGCCCGGCCCGGCAAAACAGCTTCCAGTCCCGGCCGAAGTGTATGTCCATATATTCGCACGTCTCCTGTCCGTCATTGTATCGGCAATATAACACAGGCGTTTGGAACGATTGCTTTCCAAACGCCTGTTTCATGCTTTTTTTGCCGCGGGGGGCCCCGCCTTTCCGGCTATTCCAGAAATCCCGCGCCGATGACCGCGTCCTTGTCGTAGAACACGGCGGTCTGTCCGGGTGTGACGGCGCGCACCGGCGATTCAAACCGGATATAGGCCCTGCCGTCGGCCAGTGCAATATGGGCGGGCACGGCGGCCGCGGCGTAGCGGGTTTTCACCAGGGCGTCAAAGCGGTCCCCGTCCCGAAATACGCGCATCTGCCATGCGAGGCCGGCCGCGACGGCGGTCTCGGTCATCGGCTGCCGGGGGGAGAGGAACACGTCGCCGCTTTCGGGGTCGAGCCTGTGCACATACACCGGCTCCCCCAGCGCCACGCCCAGGTTCTTGCGCTGGCCGATTGTGAAGTTGTACATCCCGTCGTGCGTGCCGACCTGTTCGCCCGTCTCCAGCAGGACGAATCTGCCCGGCCGGACGGGCAGGCCGCGCTCTATCAGAAACTGCCGGTAGCCGCCCGCCGCGAAGCAGAGCTCCTGGCTGTCCGGCTTGTCGGCGACGGGCAGGCCTGCGCCGGCGGCCATGGCGCGCAGTTCTGCCTTGTCCCGGCCGAAGAGGGGCAGCTCGAGCCGGGCCAGGACGGACTGGGGCAGGCGGCTGAGCATATACGACTGGTCCTTTGTGGGGCTGGTCCGGATGGAGTACCGGTTATAGCGCTTCTTTATCCCGGCGTAGTGCCCGGTGGCGACGCGCTCGATCCCGTAGCGGTCCGCG
The DNA here is from genome assembly GCA_905209135.1 of uncultured Eubacteriales bacterium. Classification (GTDB taxonomy): domain Bacteria; phylum Bacillota; class Clostridia; order Oscillospirales; family UMGS1783; genus UMGS1783. The sequence goes on along the minus strand of CAJLRT010000304.1, from coordinate 1,110 downwards.
CAGGCGCACAGGGCCGCGAATTTGACGGAGGGGTTGCAGAGGACGCAGGGATTGGGCGTGCGCCCGGCGGCGTACTCGCTGAGAAAGTTATGTAGCACGATATCCGCAAACTCTGCGCGCAGGTCCAGCCGCAGCAGGGGCAGGCCCAGCGCGTGGGCGACGGCTTTCGCATCCCGCAGTTCGCGTTCGCCGCGGCTGTGCATCACACAGTATGCGCCCGTGACCTGGTGGCCCTGCTCCTTCAGCAGCAGGGCGGCCGCCGCGCTGTCCACGCCGCCGGAGAGCCCGACGAGAACCCGCGCCATCAGTGATGGACTGCGCAGGCGTCGCACTGGCCGTCGCATGCCTGCAGCGCCTCGGGAACGGGCCGGCCCTGCTTGCACAGGTAGTCGGCGATGGCGGACTTGACGGCCTCCTCCGCGAGCACGGAACAGTGCACCTTGGCGGGGGGCAGTCCGTCGAGCGCTTCGATGACGGCGCGGTTGGTGAGCTCCAGGGCCTCCTGGATGGTCTTGCCCTTGACCATTTCCGTGGCCATGGAGGAGGTCGCCACCGCCGCGCCGCAGCCGAAGGTTTTGAATTTGATATCCGTGATTACGTCGTTTTCAATTTTTAGATAAATGCGCATGATATCGCCGCACTTGGCGTTGCCGACTTCGCCGACGGCGTCCGCGTCCGGGATTTCTCCGACATTGCGCGGGTTCATAAAATGGTCCATAACCTTTTCTGTGTACATACTGACCTGTCCTTTCATGGGCGGCCGCCGCGGCGCAGGCCTGCCCGGAATCTATGCGGGCGGACGCACGGCGCTGCGGCCGCGCGCCCGCATGGTTACTTCGGTTCCTGCCCGGTCCACAGCGGGGACATGGCACGCAGCTTTTCCACAATGGGCGGCAGGGTCTCCAGAATGTAGTCCACATCCTGCTCCGTGTTCTCCGCGCCCAGCGTCATGCGCAGGGAGCCGTGTGCGATCTCGTGCGACAGGCCCATGGCGAGCAGCACGTGCGAGGGGTCGAGCGAGCCGGAGGTGCAGGCGCTGCCTGAGGAGGCGCAGATTCCGGCGATATCGAGCCACAGCAGCAGGGATTCGCCCTCGATAAAGGGGACGGA
>CAJLRT010000303.1 GCA_905209135.1 uncultured Eubacteriales bacterium | reverse complement strand
GTTCAGACGTGTGCTCTTCCGATCTCTGGCTCACTCCCCTATCCTATGCGGCATTTATCAACTTCATATCTATCCCCTGTCCCGTCCCGACATCTTCCACATGAAAATGGATGCCGCGACCGCCGCGTTGAGCGATTCCACCTGCGGCGCGATGGGGATATACACCCGGCCGTCGCACAGCGCTGCCGCACGGGCGGACAGGCCCGCGCCCTCGTTGCCGACCACGACGGCGCCGCCTCCCTCAAAACGCACATCGTCAATGCGCGCCGCATCCCTGTCCAGCATGGCGGCGTACAGGGCGAGCCCGCGCTCATGCAGAGCAAGGGCCGCCTGCTCGAACGAATCGAACCGGTGCAGCGGGACCTTGAACACAGCGCCCATGCTTCCCCGAAGCACCTTGGGCGAGAACGGGTCGCAGCCGCCGCACAGGACGACGCCGTCCATGCGGAACGCGGCCGCCGAACGGATCACGGCGCCGGTATTGGCCGGGTCCTGCACCTGCTCGCAGACGATATACCGCCCCCCGGCGCGCAGCGACTCACAGTACGCGGGCATGCGGCAGACAGCGATTATATCCGGCGCGCTCTTGAGCGAACTGAGCTTTGCGAGCACTGCGTCCGACGCGAGGACGACAGCGCAGCGCGCGCTTTCAATCAGGTCCGCATGCCGCTCCTGCGCGCCGATTTGTACAAAAAGCGCCTCTGCGGCGATCCGTTCGTTGACGCACTCCCGCACAAGCGACGCGCCCTCCGCCAGGAACAGGCCCGCCGCCGCCCGCTGCTGCGCGCGCAGCAGCGCCGCATACCGCTTGACCATTGGATTGGCGGGGCTCGTAACGGTCTTCCACTCCATCTGATGCATATGATTTCTCCTTTAAATCTACAAGCATTATATACCCCGCCTCTGAAAAAATCAAAAGTTTTTTGCGAAAGCGCTGGATTTTTCAAGGTTTTTTCGCGTTTATCAGCTCATTTTCAAGCCGTGTTCATGATATCGTCACATGAATTGGCGATACTATAAGCACAGCGGACGATTCTCCGCAAAAAGGAGGCATACCAGATGCAGGACGACAACAATAAAAACACTATGCATAACGAAGACCAGAACCATGATATCGGGCGTAAAATAGACGAGAACTTCTACCCGGAATACACGGCGCAAAGCCCGGAGCAGGCCCCGGTACAGCAGAACGCAGCGGCGGAGGCGGACGACGGCATCCCCGTTATCGACGATTCCCAGTACGCCGCGCAGTCCGGCCCCTATTCCTATGCGAACCGCGCCATGGACGACGCGGACCAGCCCCAGCCGGACGCGGACCAGCCCTATTACGCGCCGCCCGTCTACACCAGCCAGCCCGCCGCAGACGGCGCGCCTTTCTGGGAACAGAACAGCACCGGGCAGTCCACGAAGCGGGATAAGCCGAAATCCAGGCTCACAAAGGGCGGCGCGGCCGTGATCGTCGCGCTGTGCGTCCTTTTCTCCGCCGTATTCGGCATCGGCGGCGGCGTGCTCGGCAACTACATTTACGCGCAGGCAAATCCCGCCGAGCAGTCGCCGCAGTCGCAGTCCTCCAGCCAGAGCGACAGCGGCATGCTGCACACGTCGGACAGCGCCGACCTTACCAGCAAGACCAAAACGCTCACCGGCGTCGTGGATTTTGCCGCGGATTCCGTTGTGGAAATTACGACCGAAGCGATTTCCATGTCCTACTATTTTCAGCAGTTGATCTCCACCGGCGCGGGCAGCGGCGTCATTCTCACGGAGGACGGTTATATCGTCACCAACAACCACGTCATCAGCGGCGCGAGCAAGATTGCCGTCACCCTGAAAAGCGGTGAAGAGTACTCCGCCCGTCTCGTCGGCACCAGCCCCGAAAACGACCTTGCCGTGCTCAAGATTGAAGCGACGGGCCTCAAGCCCGCCACCTTCGCGGATTCCGACGAGCTGCAGGTCGGGCAGGTCGCAGTCGCGATCGGCAACCCGCTCGGCAAGCTCGGCGGCACGGTCACAGAGGGCATTATCAGCGCGCTTGACCGTGAAATAGATCGGAAGAGCGTCGTGTA
>CAJLRT010000302.1 GCA_905209135.1 uncultured Eubacteriales bacterium | reverse complement strand
CATACGCGATCACTGTGTGACTGGAGTTCAGACGTGTGCTCTTCCGATCTCTGCGGGAAGGGCACGCATGGCAAGCGGATCAGCAGCCGCTATGATATCCCCATCATCAGCACGGGCGATATTATACGCGTTGCGGTCAGCTCCGGTTCGGCCCTCGGCGAACAGGTCAAGGGCTACATGGCCTCCGGCAACCTCGTTCCCGACGACATCGTCATCGCGCTCGTCAAGGATCGCCTGACCCAGGACGACTGCAAAAACGGCTTTATCTTCGACGGCTTTCCCCGCACCGTGCCGCAGGCCGAGGCGATCGACGCCATGGGCATCTGCGTCGACATGGTGCTGAGCATTGAGCTGCCGGACCAGGTGATCGTAAACCGCGTCACCAGCCGCCGGGTATGCCCCTCCTGCAGCGCGGGCTACGACGTCAACGACAACCCGTCCAGGGACGGCGTTACCTGCGACAAGTGCGGCGCCACGCTGATCCAGCGCGAGGACGACAAGGCGGAGATCGTGGAAAACCGGCTGAAGGTTTACCACGAGAACACCGAGCCGCTCATTGCGTTCTATGCGGCGAAGGGCCTGCTTCGCACTGTCAGCAGCGACGGACCGATTGAGGAAGTCTCGAAAGAGATATTCAGGACAATAGAGTCGTAACGATGGTTATATTAAAATCCGCAAGAGAAATTGAACTGATGCGCAAGGCGGGCGCGGTTGCCGCGGCCGCCCTGGAACTGGCAGGCGGGATGGTGGCGCCGGGCGTCACGACCCAGTCGATCGACACGGCGGTCCGCAAGTTTATTACGGGCCGCGGCGCCGTCCCCTCCTTCCTGCACTACAACGGCTATCCAGCCTCCTGCTGTATTTCGGTGGGCAGCCAGGTCATCCACGGCATTCCCTCGGCGCACACGGTGCTGAAAGAGGGCGATATCGTGAGCATCGACGTGGGCGCCTGCCTGAACGGATACCACGGCGACTGCGCGGACACCTTTGCCTGCGGTGCGGTTTCGCCCGCGGCACAGCGGCTGATTGATGTGACGCGCGCCTCGTTTTTTGCCGGCCTGGCCTTCGCGAAGGAGGGCTTCCGCCTCGGCGACCTGGGCCATGCGGTCCAGGAATACGCAGAGCGGCACGGGTACGGCGTCGTGTACGAGTACACCGGCCACGGCGTCGGCAAGGCCCTGCACGAGGACCCGTCCGTGCCCAACCTCGGCACCCCCGGCCACGGCCTGCGCCTCCGGCGGGGCATGACCATCGCCGTGGAGCCGATGATCAACGAGGGCACCGCCGATATCCGCATGCTTGACGACGGCTGGACAATCGTTACGTCAGACCAAAAACTGTCCGCCCACTACGAGAACACCATTCTCATCACCGGCGGGGAACCGGAAATTCTCACCCCGCACGGCGGAGACCGGGCGTGATCGCCAGGGGCCGGGTCCTGCGGGCCACCGCGGGGCGCGACAGGGATAAATACTTTATTGTCATGGACGAAGAGCGGGACGGCTACGTCCTGCTCACAGACGGAAAATCGAGACCGGTTTCGCGGCCGAAGCGCAAGAACGTCAGGCATGTCGCCGAAACGTCCCTGCGGGCCGGCGAGATCGAACGTTTGTTGGCGGACGGCACGCCCCTGACAAACAAACAGGTGAAAAAGGCGCTTGCCCGCCTGCTACTCTCTTAGAGCTGGGAGGAATACAATGCCGAAAGAAGATTTTATCGAATTCGAGGGCGAAGTGCTGGAAGCGCTTCCCAACGCTATGTTTTCCGTGAAGCTGGAGAACGGACACCAGATTCTGGCCCATATCTCCGGTAAACTCAGGATGAACTATATCAAAATACTGCCCGGCGACAAGGTGACGGTGGAAATCTCTCCCTACGACCTGTCCCGCGGCCGGATCATATGGCGGTCCAAGTAGACGCCTTAAGCGCGATAGGAGGAAACGAATATGAAGGTACGTCCTTCGGTAAAGCCGATCTGTGAGAAGTGCAAGATCATCCGCCGCGGCGGCAAAGTCATGGTGATCTGCGAAAATCCCAAGCACAAGCAAAAGCAGGGCTGACGCCCCGCTGTACAAA
>CAJLRT010000301.1 GCA_905209135.1 uncultured Eubacteriales bacterium | reverse complement strand
AAACAGCATCGTTGGATGCTGTTTTTTTCTCAGTTCGAAACGCTCGGCAGATTGCCAAGGTTGTTGTTTTCCGCGCCGTCGGGCAGGGACTTCAGATACTCCGTCCCTTTGCGGATCCCGACGCCGACTCCCCTGATCCCGCCGCTTTTCGCCAGCCGGACGCCCTCCTCCTTGCTCAGGACCGTTCCGTCCGACAGCTTATATCCGGTAATGCGGCCGCTTTCCTTGACGAGCGCAACGATCGTTTTTGCGTCCGGATTCGGCGTCGGAATATCCTTGAGCGTATTCATGGGCAGTGTAGAGAGTATGTTTTCAGTGATTTCCACAATGGATTCCCCCCTTTCTTTGTCTGTATATTCAGTATTAGCGTTTTTGAACGTTCTATGCAAGATGGAATTTCTGCGCGAATTATGCTATAATAATTCCAACAAAGAAAGCCGGAGGCAAAACATGTTTTTTCAATACGGAGATGCGGAAACAGAATACCTCAAGCAAAGGGACCCAAGGCTGGGGGCGCTGATAGACCGGATCGGGACAGTGGAACGGGAGGTGGATCCGGATTTGTTCTCCGCCGTTGTACACCACATTGTCGGACAGCAGATATCCACAAAAGCGCAGGCTACCATCTGGAACCGGATGCGGGACGCGTTCGGCACGGTGAATGCCGAAGCCGTCCTCGCCGCCGGGACCGATACACTGCAGGCGTTTGGAATTTCATACCGGAAAGCGGAATATATTACGGATTTTGCCGAGCGGGTAGCAAGCGGAGAATTTGACCTTTCGGACATTGAGAACCGGACGGATGCGGAGGCCGTACAGGCGCTCTCCTCGCTGCGGGGGATCGGCGTCTGGACAGCCGAAATGATCCTGCTGTTCTGTATGCAGCGGCCCGACGTGTTCAGTTACGACGACCTGGCGATCCAGCGCGGGCTGCGCATGGTGTACCACCACCGAAAGATCGACCGCAAGCTCTTTGAAAAATACAGGCGCAGATTCAGCCCCTGCTGCAGCGTTGCAAGCCTGTACCTATGGGCGGTTGCCGGCGGCGCTGTAGAGGGCATGAAAGACTATGCGCCGAAAGTAAAACAGGAAAAGCGGAAACGGACTGGAGCGTGAACGGATGTACAGTTACACATACTATTGTTCGCCGGTGGGACGGCTCCTGCTCGCCGGTACGGACGGAAAACTCGCGGGGATCTGGATAGAGGGCCAGAAATACTATGGACGCAGCGCGCCGGAAACAATGGTTTTTGACGACGGCCTGCATATATTTCGCGAAGCCAGGCAATGGCTGGACCGGTATTTTTCCGGCGGGCGGCCGGCTGCTGCCGAACTGCCGCTTGCGCCGTCCGGCAGCGCGTTTTGGCAGATGGTCTGGGGGTTTCTGCTGGAAATACCGTACGGCGAAGTCACGACATACGGCGAGATTGCCAAAAAAGTGGCGGCGGAAACGGGCAGGCCCATGTCGGGCCAGGCGGTCGGCGGCGCCGTAGGGCACAATCCGATCTCAATTATCATCCCCTGCCACAGGGTTGTGGGCGCCAACGGCAGCCTGACCGGCTATGCGGGCGGACTCGCCGTCAAGCGCCGGCTGCTGGAGCTGGAGGGTGTGGACGTATCCCGGCTCCATACACCCAAAACGGGGACGGCTCTGTAAACAACAGAAAGCGCCTGCCGAACAGACGGCAGGCGCTTTATCTTTTGCATGATACCGATTACAGGGTAAAAATCTCCTCGGGGGTTACGACGCTGACCCCGTTTTCTCCGAGAATCTTCACCGCGCGTTCATTTTCCTCGACACGGAACACGACGTAGGCGTCCTCCCTGCGGCGCGTAATAAACGCGTACATATACTCGATGCTGATGGCGTTGTCGGACAAAATGCGCAGGACGGTGGCGAGGCTTCCGGGAGTATCGGAGATCGCTACCGCGATCACCTTTGTCACGGACACGATATACTGTTCGCGCTTGAGCGCAGACACCGCTTTCTCCGCGTCGTTCACAATCAGCCTTAAAATACCGAAGTCCTTGGTGTCGGCTATGGACATGGCGCGGATATCGATCCCCTCATCCGCAA
>CAJLRT010000300.1 GCA_905209135.1 uncultured Eubacteriales bacterium | reverse complement strand
TCCACCTCGGCCTCCAGCGAGATGTCCGCATCCTGCGCCAGGGGCTCCAGTTCGTAGCCGTTCGCGCCCGATGGGCTGAATGGCTGCCAGGAAAAAAGCGAAAAACTTTCCCCCGCCTTTCCCATGGGAGAGGCGGGGGTTTTTGCTTTATTTGAAGAACAGCACGCGCGCGATGCGGCCCGTCTTGTGGGCATAGGCCAGCGTGCCTGCGGTGCCGCCGCGACCGCGTCCGTCATAGACCGCGATCACGAGTTGGGAGCGGTCCACCATGAAGCGGTTGCGATTTCGATAGACGCCGTCATGATAGTGCTCGCTGACGACGTGGACCTCGGTGCAGGCGTCAAGCAGGGCGGCGGTTTCGGGGTCGGAGGCAAGGCGCTCGAAGCGTTGTCGGAAGGGGATGGCGGCCAACAGGTGAAGGCCGGGATGCTCGCGCCCTTTTTGCGCCACCAGCCGTGCAAACAGCAAATCAATCCCTTCGGCAAAGCCGCTGAAAAAGGAATCATATCCCTCTGCGATGGCACGGTCGATCTCGGCGGACAGCGCGGCGGTTATTTCGGGCAGCTTGCCGGCGGGGATATCGCGGTGGCCGGTGACACAGCAGGTTTTGGGCATAACGATTCCTCCAATGTTCAATAAAAACTTATGTGAAATCTATTTTAATAGAAATGACCTTTTATGTCAATCAAAATAAAGAGACATTGCTTGTGAATGCCGGCCTCCTATCCGATACAATCTATTACATGGAGAGGAGGGAGATTTCCGTGCGGTACGAAGAGTTTCTTCCTCAGCGGCTTACGCAGCTGAGAATGCAGAAAAATGTTTCTGCACGCGACATGTCCCTCTCTCTGGGACAAGCCAACAATTATATCAACTCCATCGAAAACCGCAAGGCGCTTCCTTCCATGCAGTCCTTCTTCTACATCTGCGAATATCTGGGCGTCACGCCGCAGGAGTTTTTCGACGAGGGCAACGCCTGCCCGGCGCGCCTGCGCGAGCTGATGGACGAGGCCAAACGCCTTGACGAGAGCGCTCTTGTCCATCTGCTGGCCCTGATGCGGGAGCTGAACGCCGGGCGTTGAGCTCCCTTTTTCATTGACAAATCCGCCCGTTTTCGGTACAATACAATCAAACAAAGCCATATTGACCTCGGATGAAGGGTTCGGGAGAGACCGGCATGCCGGCGCCGAAGGGGCGAAACTCTCAGGCAAAAAGACCGCACCCTGACGAAGCTCTGGAAAGCGTTGCGCACCACCGAAGAAGCAATCCCGCCTCCCGCGGGAGAATCTTTCAGGTCACAGGACAGAGGCGGCGAAAGCCGTGCTCTGTTTTCTTGGCTTGTCGGTTTTTTCACAAATTCAGAAGGGGGAATGACAATGGACCTCAAAACGCCGCTGTACGACTGTCATGTGGCGCTGGAGGGCCGCATGGTGCCCTTTGCGGGCTACGTGCTGCCGGTGCAGTATCCCACGGGTGTCATCCGCGAGCACATGGCCGTGCGTCAGGCCTGCGGCCTGTTCGACGTGAGCCATATGGGCGAGGTGCTCTACAAGGGACCCGACGCGCTGGCCAATCTCCAGAAGCTGCTCACCAATGACTTTTCCACCATGCGCGACGGCAAGGTGCGCTATAGCGTGATGTGCAATCCCAAGGGCGGCGTGGTGGACGATCTGATCGTCTACCGCTTCTCGCAGGATGCGTACTGGGTGGTGGTCAACGCGGCCAACCGCCACAAGGACGTAAACTGGATGCGTGAAAACCTCTTCGGCGATTGCCAGCTTACCGACATGAGCGATGATGTGGCCCAGCTCGCCCTGCAGGGACCAAAGGCGGAGGCCGTCTTCGCCAAGGTCTGCGATCAGGAGCCGCCCGCAGGCTACTACACCTTTATTCCGGAGATGACGGTGGCGGGGGTCAAATGCCTCGTTTCTCGCACGGGATACACCGGCGAGGACGGCTTTGAGCTCTACTGCGCCAATGCCGACGCGCCCGCCCTGTGGAATGCGCTGCTGGAAGCGGGGAAGGACGATGGGCTCATCCCCTGCGGCCTGGGCGCTCGCGACACGCTGCGGCTGGAGGCCGCCAT
>CAJLRT010000299.1 GCA_905209135.1 uncultured Eubacteriales bacterium | reverse complement strand
AAAAAGTATTATAAATGAACCGGAGGCGCATTGCACGAGGCCGCACGGCGGCAAAGCGGTGCGGCGATACGCAGAGGCCGGGGGAATGCGGGCGGGCACATCCGTTCACCGCAGGGCCGGGCCGGGGCGCGGCTTTTTCTTTTTCAAGCTCAGGGCGAAACAGGCGAGCAGATAAATCCCGATGACGGCCAGGGAATAGTTGAACCCGGTCGCATACAGGATATAGCCGCCGAACGCGATAGTACAGAAGCTCAGCACACAGGTGAGAATCCCCATGATGATTTCGCTGCGGCGCGGGCCCAGCGACCGCTGCAGCACGGCGTAAAGCGCCCTGCCGCCGTCGAGCGGGAGCATGGGCGCGAGGTTGGCCGCAAAGAACGTGGCGTTTGCGAGCGCGAACAGCGCGGCAAGCCGCGGCGGCGTCCAGAACTGCGAGAGGAGCCACAGGGCCGCGAACAGCGCAAGGTTGACCGCCGGCCCGGCCAGGGCCACGGCCAGTTCCCGCCCGTAGCTGAGCACATGCGACGGCGACTGCGTAATGCTGATTCCGAAGGGCAGGAACTTCAGCTCCCGGACGGGCACACGGAACCGGTACAGAGCATACAGATGCCCGCACTCGTGCAGCAGCGCGGCGCAGAGGATGACGAGCATGTAGCTTGTGCTGTCGATAAAAACGAGAAGGGCCAGCACCGCGAAAAACAGCGGGTTTACCGTCACCCTCTCGATATTTCTAAACATCCAGATAGAGCGCGGGGTTGATGTATCCGTCGTCCTTGAGCATGGAAAAGTGCAGGTGCGGCCCGGTGGTTTTGCCCGTGTTGCCGGAGCTTGCGATCTTCTGCCCCGCCTTCACCTCGGCGCCCTCCCGCACATGCGCTTTCTTCAGATGGGCGTACAGGGTCTTGAACCCGTCCGCATGCTCGATAATGATATATTTGCCGCTGATCTCATCCTCGTCCACTTCCGTCACCGTGCCGGACAGCGCGGCGTTGACGCGGGTGCCCTCATCCAGCGCGATGTCCAGGCCGTTGTGGAACTTTTTCTCGCCCGTGAAAGGGTCCTCGCGGTAGCCGTACTCGGAGGTGATCTCCCTGCAGTTTGCCGGCGCGACCAGCGTCTCCGGCAGGGCGGGCTTGAGCGCCGCGCCCGACTGCAGGCGCAGGCTGCCCGTGCTGTCGCCCGCATAGAGGATGGAGCGGAACACGTCCCCGTCGCCGATTCCCTCCGCGGCGCCGGACTGGACTGTTGTGAAGTCCGGCTCTTTCGCCCCGCCCGAAGCGCTGTCCGAGCCGGAGGCGGCGGAACCGGAGCCGGAAGCGGACGCGCCGGTGCCGACCGCGCTTGCGGCCTGGCTTTCCCCGCCGCTCTGCGCCTGGGAGGACTGCGCGCCGGATGAGGAGGAGGACTGCGTCGAAGCGTCCGTTTTGGACTCCGTATCGTCCGTGCCGAACAGGCTTTTGAACACCGGCAGGCCGCTTGCGTAATCGATCGCCTGCTGGCTCGCCTGTCCGATGTCGAACTTGGTCAGAAAGGACTCCGAAACCCCCTCCTTGATGTCGCTGTACAGGCCGCCGCCCAGAAACCGGATGCAGAGCATGGCGGCGAGAATGGTGCCCGCCGTAACAGACTGCATGAACAGGTACGATGTAAACCTGTCCTTTCCGTCCGCAGACGGCGTTTCCCGTTTCCGAGGCGGCTCTCCCGCCAGCGCCCGCGCGCGTTCCGACGCCGTGCCGCGGGACGGGACGGCGCCCAGGCCCTGCGTCCTTTTCCTCGGCGTGCGTTCACGATCCATCCTGTTCATACACATCCCTCCTGCTCCAGTATATTGTCCGGGGCGGGCGAATATGTCGGATTCAAGGATTATTCAAAAACATGTCCGCACAGACGGCAGGCCGGCGCGGACAGGGCGGACGGGGGCCGCCGGCAGAGGATAGGAAACGGGCCGGCCACGCGGGAGGAAAGCCGGGCAGGCGGGCTGCGCGGTAAAAGCGAACAGGATTGCGGTATGCGGCGCAGGCAAACAGGAAAGCCGGGCCGCGCCCAGGCGCCCAATCCAGGCCAGATCGGAAGAGCACACGTCTGAACTCCAGTCACACAGTGATCTCGT
>CAJLRT010000298.1 GCA_905209135.1 uncultured Eubacteriales bacterium | reverse complement strand
CTGATGGGGGAGAAGTATGAAAATAGGTATCGTGGGCCTTCCAAACGTAGGGAAGAGCACGCTGTTTAACGCCATTACAAATGCGGGCGCGCAGTCCGCAAATTACGCCTTTTGCACCATTGAACCCAATGTGGGAATCGTGGACGTGCCGGACCGCCGCCTGCAGGCGCTGGCAGAGATGTACCATCCGAAGAAGGTGACGCCGGCGACCATCGAGTTCGTGGACATCGCGGGCCTGGTCAAGGGCGCGTCGCGCGGCGAGGGGCTGGGCAACAAGTTCCTGTCCCACATCCGCGAGGTCGACGCGATCGTGCACGTTGTGCGCTGTTTTGACGACGACAACGTCATTCATGTGGAGACGACGGTAGACCCCCGGCGCGACGCTGAAATCATCAACCTGGAACTGGTGTTCGCCGACATGGAGATGGTGGAGCGCCGGATTGACCGTGTGAAAAAGGCGCTCAAGGGCGACAAGGGGTTTCAGGCCGAGCTGAATCTGCTCGAGCGGGTATACGCGGCCCTGTGCGACGGTACGCCCGCCCGCGCGCTGGAATACGACGAGGCGGAGGAAAAGCTGCTGCGCAACGTCGCGCTGCTGACCGTGAAGCCCGTGATTTATGCGGCGAATATGGATGAAAAGACGTTTGCCGCCGGGATAGACAACAGCCCGTATTACCGGACTGTACAGGAGCTGGCCGCCGCGGAAGGGGCGCAGGTGCTGCCCATCTGCGCCGCGCTTGAGGAGGAGATCTCCTCGCTTGACGAAGAGGAAAAACAGATTTTTCTGAAGGATATCGGTCTGGAAGCGTCGGGGCTTGACCGCATGGTCACGGCCTGCTACACGCTGCTCGGCCTGATAAGCTATCTCACCGCGGGCGAGGACGAGGTGCGCGCGTGGACGATCACGCGGGGTACCAAAGCGCCGGGCGCGGCGGGCAAGATACACTCCGATTTCGAGCGCGGGTTCATCCGCGCCGAGACGGTCGCGTTCGACGACCTGATGCAGTCGGGCGGCATGGCGGGCGCCAGGGAAAAGGGCCTGGTCCGCAGCGAGGGCAAAGAATACGTCGTGCAGGACGGGGACGTGATCCTCTTCCGTTTCAATGTGTAAACCGGCGTCCGGATACAGGCGGCGCCTGAATATGCGCGGCAGAAAAGGGAAATAATGGAGGAAGTGCAATGAGCGACCTGAATGAGAACCGGAATCCAGACTCGCAGCGGCAGGACGCGCCGGTGAGCTGGAAGACAAAGGTGGCGGACTATCTGCGCAAAGAACCGCGCGACCTGCCGCCCATGCCGAAGGCCTCCCGCAAGCGCCTGGGGGAATTTTCAGAGGGCACGGACGAGATCACCCGGCTCGGATACCGCGTCCCGTTTGTGGACTCGCTGCGCGGATTGTCCATTATCGCCATGGTGCTGTACCATTTTGCGTACGACGTATGCACTTTCGGCTTTTTTGAGGGAACGGGCTTCAACCGCTTTATCGGAAGCATTTTCTACTCTGAATCCATGGCCTATTGGCTTTTCGGGTTTCAGATGCTGTTTATATTTGTGTCCGGTATTTCCTCCAATTACAGCCGGAACAACTTCAGGCGCGCGCTCAAGCTGTTTTTCGCCGCCATGCTCATTACTGTTGGCAGCGCTGTATTTTTCGGGCCGGGCGGCGCGATCTACTTTGGGATTCTGCATTTTCTGTGCGTCGCCTCGCTGATCTATGCCGTCTGCAACAAGTACTGCGATTTCCTGTTTGAACGCGTCAACCTGGCCGTATACCTGTTCCTGTTCGTCATCTTTGTGATGCTGACGTCCAAGTACCAGTTCGAGCCGCTGTACCTCAATCTGTTCGGCCTGCGCCTGGAGGTCCCGTATTTTATCACCGGGTTTACGCCCTACGGCTTCACCGCGCCGGACTTTTTCGGAATTTTCCCCTGGATTATGCTGTTTTTCTGCGGCGTTGTTTTCGGCCGGTATATGAAGCAGGGGATCATCCCGGACAACTGGTACAAGTTCCGCATCCCCGGCCTGGATTTTGTGGGCAGGAATACGCTGCTGATATAGCCTTGCACCGATTGCAAATGGTGCGAATATCACGACGGGTGCTCTAATAAGGAT
>CAJLRT010000297.1 GCA_905209135.1 uncultured Eubacteriales bacterium | reverse complement strand
TCATAGACGAGGAGCAGGCCCACACCTATAAATCCGAGATGTCGCCGCGCTATGTGGCCGCCGCCGTCGCCAAACAGCGCGCCGCGGCGCACGGCGCCGCGCTCGTGCTCTCGTCCGCCACACCGTCGCTCGAATCCTACTTCTTTGCGAGCCAGGGCCGCTACCGCTACCACGAGCTGCCCGCCCGCTTCAACCGCGCGGCCCAGCCGCCGGTGCGCATCGTCGACCTGCGCGACGAGCTGAAGAGCGGCAATACGTCGGTGCTCAGCCTCGCGCTCCAGCGCGAGCTGGCGCAGAACCTGGACGCGGGCGAGCAGAGCATCCTGTTTATCAACCGGCGCGGGTACAACACCTTTGTGAGCTGCCGCGCCTGCGGCTATGTCGCCAAATGCCCCTCGTGCGGCATCGCCATGACCTATCACCTCCAGAACAACCGGCTCATGTGCCACTACTGCGGCCACAGCGAACCCACCCCGACCGCCTGCCCCGAATGCGGGAGCAGCCATATCCGCTACTTCGGCGCGGGCACGCAGAAGGCGCAGGAGGACATCCGCCGCCTGTTCCCGCAGGCGCGCGTGCTGCGCATGGACGCGGACACCACGGCGCGCAAATACGCGCATGACGAAATGCTCGCCCAGTTCGCCGCCGGCGGGTACGATATCCTGCTCGGCACGCAGATGGTGACCAAGGGCCTCGACTTCGGGAACGTCACCCTGGTCGGGATTCTGGCGGCGGACGCCTCGCTCTACACCGACGACTTCCGCGCAAACGAACGCACCTTTTCGCTCATCACCCAGGCGGCCGGCCGCGCCGGCCGGGGCGACCGTCCGGGCCGGGCCGTCATCCAGGCCTACACGCCCGACAGCCCCGTGCTGTCCTACGCCGCGTCGCAGGACTACAAGGGCTTTTACCAGCAGGAGATCAGCCTGCGCAAAGCCCTGCGCTACCCGCCCTTTGCCGATGTGTGCCAGGCCGTGTTCACCGGCAGTGACCCCGCGCGCGCCATGGCGGCGGCGCAGTGGTTCATGGCGCGCGTCCAGGCCCTCGCGGGCGAGGCCGGGCTGCCCGTCATCGGAATCGGGCCGGCGCCCTGCGCCATTGCAAAGCTGCGGGACGACTACCGGATCAAGCTGCTGTTCAAGTGCCGGGCCGACCGCGCCTTCCGCGATATGCTGCGCCGGGCGCTGCGCGAATACGCCGAAAACAAATCCCTGAAAGAGACAGACGTATGGACGGACGTAAATCCGTATACGATACAATAGGAAAGAGGAACCGACTATGGCTATACGCAAAATTGTAAAACGCGGCAACGACGCGCTGAAAAAACAGTGCCGGCCCGTGGACGCTTTCAACAAACGGCTGGAAACCCTGCTCGGCGACCTGGCGGACACGATGTACGACGCGGGCGGCGTAGGCCTCGCCGCGCCCCAGGTCGGAATCCTGCGCCGCGCCGTCGTCGTCGACGTGGGAGACGGCCTGTACGAGCTGGTCAATCCGGTCATCACTGAACGCGACGGCGAGCAGACCGACTTTGAGGGCTGCCTGTCCTGCCCGGGCGTCGTGGGGATGGAAACGCGCCCCTACCGCGTGACGGTGCAGGCGCAGGACCGCGCCGGCGAGACGTTTACCGTGACGGCCGAGGGCTATCTGGCCCGCGCGTTCTGCCATGAGCTCGACCACCTCGACGGCAGAACCATCTACGAATCGGCCGAACGCATCCTCACGCAGGAGGAGTTCGACAAGCTGCTCGAGCAGCAGAAGGACGCCGAAACGGACGGGGAATGACCCCCGCGCGGCACGCCCGCGCCCGGAACGCGCCTCTCAAATATACGCAGGCGGCAAAGCCGCCGCATAAGGACGGATCGCTTTGAAAATACTGTTTATGGGAACGCCGGATTTCGCCGTGGCAAGCCTTGCCGCGCTGGCGGACGCGGGGCATGAAATCTGCGCCGTCGTCACCCAGCCGGACCGGCCGAGCGGCCGCGGCTACAAGCTCGCCCCGCCCGCCGTCAAAACCGCGGCGCTTGAGCGCGGGCTGCAGGTGTTTCAGCCCGAAACGCTGAAAAATGAAGCGCTGCTCCCGCTGCTGGAGCAGACGCGTCCGGACGCCGTCGTCGTCGCCGC
>CAJLRT010000296.1 GCA_905209135.1 uncultured Eubacteriales bacterium | reverse complement strand
GATTTGACAAAATGTACTGCAATGGCAGAACCACCTGTAAAATCGGGCCCGGCGACATGTGCGGCGGGCCCATGGATATTTTTTACAGGCAATCCCGTTTGCCAAGGGCAAAATATCTACTTCTTCTTGAAGCCGACTTGTATCGCGAAGAAGCGCAGCCGGGTTTCAGAAGGAGCCAGAGGCACAAAGTCCGTTGGATTCTGCGGCAAATTCAAAATCTGCGGCGCGGCGCCTGGCGGGGGAGCGTGCTCCCCCGTCCGCCCCGCCTACGGCGCGATCCGCACAATCGTCATCGTCACCAGCGGCGTACCCGTGGCGCTCTGAGGGAACGTGGCCGTGCCGTTGCTGACCAGGCTCAGGCAGCTTCCCGCCGCGGCGGTGACCACCGTCTGCCCGGAAAAACAGGCCGCCGCGCCCGTTCCATTGAGCTGCACGGAAACCTCGCTCTCCGTAAGCCTCGTGCCGTTCAGCCGCAGGCCCATCACCGTGTTGGCCTGCGAAAGCGCCGGGGCATTGATCGTATAGGTGACAAAATAGGTACCGTCCTGCAATACCTGCACGCCGCCCGTGCAGGTGCCAAAGCCCGTGCCGCCGCCCTGAACAATGCTCAAAGGCAGGCTGCCGCCGTCGGTCAACGTAGCCGGGCCGTAGGCGGTCAGTACGGCGTAATAGTCCGCGCAGACGGGCGGCGTGCAGCCGCAGTTATCATTGCACCCACAGTTACTGCACCCGCAGTTGTTGTTGCAGCCACAGCCGTTGTTGCAGCCACAGTTATTGCAGCCGCAGCCACAGCCGCAGTTGCAATCGCAATCGGGAGCGCTGGCGGTCACTTCCGCCAGGCAGTCCGCATCGCAGCACACGGGAGCATAGCGCGGACAGGAATCCACCGGCGTTTCGCAGCCGCAGCCGCAAACGCAGATGCCGCTGCGTGTGGCGTTCTTGGCCGGGCAGGGGCCCTGGTAAAACACATTGCTTGCCACGGCGCTGGGAACCGAGCGCAGCAGGCCGTAACAGGCGTGGTTTTGACGATTTCGTTGCATATACACGAAGAATTCTCCTTTCGCTGGGGGCTTGGGAGAGCCATGGCGCGGCCTCCCCTGCATGCTATGCGCGCCGCGCCCTCGCCGTCCCCGTGTAGGTTTGTCAAACAAATTGGACGTAGAATGGACGTAGAAGGAAGAAAGGATTTGGCGAGGGGAGAGCCAGTTCAGAGGACGCATGGGGCGGTCGTTGCTCCGACTTTGGCAGGCAGCTAGCTGCCTGCCAAAGTCGTCGAGGGACCAGAAGCGGTGGGTGGCATAGAACCTGCGCTGATCTTCCCGGTGGCTGCGCTCCACCTTCCCGTTGTGCCGCGGCGTGTACGGCCTTATCAGCTTGTGCCGTATTCCCAGCTCCGCCGCCTCCGCTTCAAACAGCGTCGGCAATTCCCTCCGGCTGTTGGCAAACCGGTTCGTAAATTCAAAGCCATTGTCCGTCTGTACACATTCCACCCTTATCCCTTTGCGTTTGAACGCAGCTACCACTTTCCGCAGAAAGTCGGCGGAGGAATATGTGCTCTGTTCCTCGTATGCCCCCAGCACCCGATACCTTGAATATTCGTCGATCGCCGTGTACTGGTACAGCTTCAATCCCGGCGTTGCAATGCAGCTGCGCGGCACCACCTTTACGTCGATCTGTAGGCGCTCCCCTGGCCGCTCCATCTGTTCATACGGCTTCGGCCTGTACTTCTTTGCCTTCTCTTTCTTCGCCGCAATCAGTCCTTCCCGACGCATCACTCGCCACAGGCTCTCCACGCAGCGCGTATATCCCCGCGTTCGCATCCGTGCCCACAGTTCCACGATCCCCAGCTTCGGGTTGCGCCGGCGCATGTCTCGGATCAGCTTCAGTTCCTGCTGGGTGTGCTCCCGGGGATGGCTGTGCGGCCGTCTTGACCGGCACAGAAGCGATTCCATGCTTCCATCATACCGTTTCTTCCAGAAGTAGATGTATGACCGGCTCCTGTTGTACTTCCTGCTTGCCCTTGCTACGCCATATTTTTCTGCATATTGCATTATGGAGTAGCGGTATCGCGCATCTTGTGTTATACTGTTCATGAGACTTGAGGCTCCTTTCCGTTTGTTGTTTTC
>CAJLRT010000295.1 GCA_905209135.1 uncultured Eubacteriales bacterium | reverse complement strand
CGACGCTCTTCCGATCTCCATCGTCGCGATTGTGGACACCAACTGCGACCCCGACGAAGTCGACTATATCATCCCCGGCAACGACGATGCGATCCGTGCCGTCAAACTGATGGCGAGCACCGTCGCCAACGCCGTGCTTGAAGGCAAGCAGGGCGAAGCCTTTGTGGAAGAGGACGAGGCGGACGCGCCCGCAGCCGAAGCCGCTGCGACAGAAGTGGAAGCCGGCTGAGCCGATTTGCAATGGAAATATGAAAATGCCCGCGAAGGTACGGGCATTTTCTGAGTTTGAACAGGAGGAATCGAAATGAGTTTTACAGCAAAGGACGTACAGAGCCTCAGAGAAAAGACCGGCGTCGGCATGATGGACTGCAAAAAGGCGCTGACCGAGGCGAATGGAGATATGGACAAGGCGGTGGAGCTCCTGCGTGAAAAGGGTCTGGCCGCTGCGGAGAAGAAGGCGGGCAGAATCGCGAGCGAGGGCCTGATCGCCTGCTACTATGACGGCAAGGCCGCCGCCATGGTGGAAGTCAACTCGGAAACCGACTTTGTCGCAAAGAACGCGGATTTCCAGGCCTTTGTGCAGAGCGTTGCCGAAACTGCGGCCAAGAGCAACCCGGCTGATCTTGCCGCGCTGATGAACGCCACGCTGGCCGGTTCGTCCGATACGGTCACCGAAGCGCTCCGTGAGAAGATCCTGACGATCGGCGAAAATCTGTCTGTGCGCAGATTTTACCGTGCCGAAGGCGTCATTGCCACCTATATCCACGGCGGCGGCAGAATCGGCGTCATCACGGAGTTCGAGGCGGACGACGCCGTTGCGAACACCGAGGCGTTTGCGGAGCTCGGCAAGGACATCAGCATGCAGATCGCCGCAATGAACCCCCAGTATTTGAGCCGCGATACGGTTGACCCCGCTGTCATCGAGAGCGAGAAGTCCATCCTGGTCGCACAGATCAAGAACGATGAAAAGAACAAGAACAAGCCCGACAATATCATTGAAAAGATGGTTATCGGCCGCATGGGCAAGTTCTATGAGAACAACTGCCTGCTGGATCAGGCCTTTGTAAAGGATTCCAGCTTCACTGTCGGCAAATATGTCCAGGAAAAGGCGAAAGAGCTTGGCGGAAAAATCACCGTTACGGGCTTTGTGCGCTTTGAAAAGGGCGAGGGCCTTCAGAAGCGCGAGGACGATTTTGCCTCGGAAGTCGCAGGCATGATAAAATAATAGCACGGACGCAAAGCGTCCGCTCCCGGGAGCGGACGCTTTTTTCTGCAGTTTTGGAAAAAGAGTTTGGGCCGGCGGGTATATTCACCGACGTCGGGCCGATGCTAAAAATTGGCTGAACCTGCATTTACGCATTGAATAATTTGGGAATCTGTGATAGAATGTTTGTCGAATTATATTTTTGAAGGAGAATGTGAAATGAGCTGGCACCATATGCCGCTTCAATCCGTGATCGAGTCTCTAAAAACAGACAGCCGGACAGGCCTTACAAAAGAACAGGCCCGGAAGGTTCTGGAGGAAAAGGGCCATAACAAGCTGAATGAAAAGCCGCCCAAGAGCTACTTTGTCCGTTTTCTGGAACAGATGAAGGACGTTATGGTTATTATTCTGATTATTGCCGTGCTTATCTCGCTCGGGCTCAATTTTTACCATATGAGCCAGGGACAGGCGGGCGACTGGGCGGAACCGGTTGCGATTATCGTGATCATCCTTCTCAATGCAATTCTCGGCGTCATTCAGGAAAGCCGCGCTGAGGCGGCCCTGGAGGCGCTCAAGAAAATGTCCGCGCCCACCGCGCGCGTCATCCGGGACGGCGTGGAGGACCATATCCCGTCCGAACTGCTCGTGCCGGGCGATGTGGTCAAGCTGGAAGCGGGCGACTGGGTGCCTGCGGACTGCCGGATTATTTCGTCGAGCAATCTGCAGTGCGACGAGGCTTCCCTGACCGGCGAATCCCTTCCGGCCAAAAAGGCCGCAACCGATGAAATCGGGGAGGATGCGTCTCTGGGCGACCGCGTAAACATGCTCTATTCCGGCTGTTCCGTCACATACGGCACCTGCGTTGCCGTCGTCACGGAAACAGGCATGAAAACCGAGATGGGCAAGATCGCCGGCATGCTTGAG
>CAJLRT010000294.1 GCA_905209135.1 uncultured Eubacteriales bacterium | reverse complement strand
TGGGCGCTTCTCCCACAGGCTTCCGCGCGCAGGCCCGTACAGGCCGGATTTTTTAAATTTTTTTCCGGAACTGCACTAAAAAAGTGGAAATTTGCCCGCCCTTGTGCTATAATAAGGACAGGTTTTCCCCAATTCTATAAAAAAGGAGTGCCGCTGTATGAATAAAAAAGTTGCAGAGCTGATTAACGATCAGATCAACAAGGAGTTTTACTCCGCCTATCTGTACCTCGAGTTCGCGAACTACTACGCCGATGCAGGACTCGACGGATTTGAAAACTGGTACCGCATTCAGGCACAGGAGGAACGCGACCACGCCATGCTGTTTTACCAGTACATGCACAACAACGACGAAAAGGTGACGCTCAAGGCGATCGGACAGCCGGAATGCGAGCTGACCGACAATATGGCGCCGCTGAAAAAAGGGCTCGAACACGAGAAGTATGTGACGGAGCTGATCCATACGATATACGCCGCGGCGCAGGAGGACCACGACTTCCGGACCATGCAGATGCTCGACTGGTTTGTCAAGGAACAGGGCGAGGAGGAAAAGAACGCGACGGACATGATTACGAAAATGGAGCTGTTCGGCTCCGACGCGAAAGGCCTGTATATGCTCAACAGCGAAATGGCCGGCCGTGTTTACACCGCGCCGTCTCTCGTACTGTAAGCAATGCTTCGGACGGGGCCCGTAAAACGGGCCTCGTCTTTTTTTCGAACACTGCCGCTGCCGCATTGTCCGAACGGAGCCGAAGTGCGCCCGATCGGAGCAGACGGGACACCGCTTTTTTCATATAATGATCACTGTAAATGCCGGACGGCAATTTATTTTCACCGTAAGTTAGCCTCAGCTAACTAGGAAGGAGGTAAACATGAGCGTTGTAATCGTAGGCGGAAACGAGTGCATGACGCGCAGGTATATGGAGCTGTGCGAAGCATATAACTGCAAGGCGAAAGTATATCCGAAGCTTGCCGGGGGGATGCGCAACGTCGGCTCCCCCGACCTTGTGATCCTGTTTACAAACACCATGTCCCACAAAATGCTGCGTTCTGTTCTCTGCGCCACAAAGGGCAGCGGCACCCGCATCGCACGCTGCCACACGAGTTCTATCGCAGCGCTTAAAAACATACTGAGCGAACACACGGAAAGGACGCTTTGCCATGCCTGAGGACATCGTCGTGGCGCAGTGCTCGCCCACAATGGCCGGACTCAAAACCGGAAACCTGTTCACCTGCCGCATGGAGAGCAAAAGGGAAACGGACGACAGTATACGGCGCTTCAACGCCCGGTTTGCCTCCCGCGGCGTACGGCTGCTGCTTTTGAAATATGACGCGCGCAGAGCGCTGGTCTACATGTACCGCCCGGCGCGGCTGAAGAAAGACTTGGCCCATCCGCTCGCCATAAAAATCCTAATCGACATGGGTTATCCGGCGGGCAGTCCGGCGCTGTGTGTTCAGCATTTGATCCGCCGGCTGCAGGCGGACAGTTTCCCGCATGAAATCGGACTGTTTCTCGGCTACCCGCCGGAAGACGTACACGGTTTTATCGAACACGGGGCCAGGCATGCCAAATGCGTCGGCGTCTGGAAAGTCTATGGGGACGAGCAGGCCGCCAGGGAAAAATTTGAACTGTTCCGCAAATGCAGGAGCGTTTACTGCGAATGTTACAGAAAACACCGCTGCTTCGACCGGCTCGTCGTTGCAACGGCGTAAATGCAGAAAAGAAAGGATGGGATACTATGAAAAAAATAGCCGTAGTCTTTTGGAGCGGAACCGGAAACACGGAAGCGATGGCGGCTTCCGTTCTGGCCGGGGCAAAGGACAAGGGCGCGCAGGCGGCGCTGTACCCGGCCGCGGAATTCAGCGCGGTTCTGGCCGCCTCCTGTGACGCCATTGCTTTTGGCTGCCCGTCTATGGGGGCGGAAGAACTGGAGGAAACGGTATTCGCACCCATGTTCTCGGCAGTCGAACCGGCGCTGCGGGATAAAAGGATTGCGCTGTTCGGTTCCTACGGCTGGGGCGATGGAGAATGGATGCGCAGTTGGGAGCAGGCCTGCCGCAACTGCGGCGCGGTTCTGGCCTGTGAATAGGCAGTGCGGCAGACTGTTTACGCAGATACAAATGCGCTGATCGATGCAGGGA
>CAJLRT010000293.1 GCA_905209135.1 uncultured Eubacteriales bacterium | reverse complement strand
ACCACCGAGATCTACACTCTTTCCCTACACGACGCTCTTCCGATCTGGAGGCCGCGCCCGAGCCCGTACCCGAGCCGGCGGCGGAAGTTGAATCGAATGAAGCGGACGGCGTGCCGGGACAGCCGGCTGCGCCGCAGCCGGAGGAAACGCCGGCGCAGGATACCGATCCCGCCAAGGAGGCCGCTGTTCCCGCCAAGGAGGCCGCCGTTCCCGCAAAGCCGCAGGCCGGTTTCCCGGCCGTGCCCGTTGCCGCGGAAGTGGACCGCGCGCGTTTGAAGGTCGTCCATGCCCCGAAGAAAAAGGAATCGTCGTCATCCTATAAAGCCGCGGCCGCGCGCAAGCTGGAAAAAGGCGGCTGGCAGTCCAATATGTTTGTGCTTGCGCTCATTCTGATGCTGATTTGCAGTATTGTCGCCGGCGCGCTCGCGGTCATCAATGCCAACACCAAGGAACTGATTCAAAAATATGAAGAGGAGACCCGCGTCGCTGCCCTGCAGGCGATTTTCCCCGCGGCCGAAGATTTTGAGGACGTTACGGAAATGATAGCCGGGCAGGCGGATACGGAGCGGATACTCGCAGTTTATAAAGCGTATGCGGGCGGCCAGCTTCTCGGCTACTGCGTGGATTTGGAGACAAACGGATTCAGCAGCAGTACGCCGATTGAACTGATGGTCGGTTCCAGTCCCATGAACAAGGTCACGGCAATCTCCGTTGTCAACCATGGCGAAACTCCGGGCATCGGCGCCGCGGTTCTGGAGAAGAACCCGGAGTTCATGGCGCAGTTTGTGGACAGTGAACGTCCGATTTCCTTTACCCCGCAGATCACGGCTGTCAGCGGCGCGACGATAACGTCCAACGCAGTCGTATCCGGCTTGAATGACGCGCTGAGAGCCGTAGACCTGGTGCGGGTTGCGGAAGCGGACGCGCAGAGCGGAGGTGGAGCCAATGGATGAGAAAAAGAATAAAACGCTGGCGAAAATCGGGCGGATCTTTCGCGACGGCCTGATTACCCAGAACCCGGTTTTGATCCAGCTGCTGGGCATGTGTTCGGTGCTCGCCATATCAACTTCGGTGCAGAACGGTCTCGGCATGGGCCTTGCAGTGACATTTGTCCTGACCGGCTCCAATATCGTGATCTCGCTGATCCGCTCGGCAATTCCCAACAAGATCAGGATCGCGTCGTTTGTCGTCGTTATCTCCGGCTTTGTTACGGCAATCGACCTGATTATCAAGGCATATCTTCCGTCGCTGTCCAAGTCGCTGGGCATCTTTATCCCGCTGATCGTCGTCAACTGTATCATCCTCGCCCGCGCGGAGAGCTTCGCCTCGAAAAACAATCCGTTTTTGTCGGCGCTCGACGGGATTTCCATGGGCCTTGGATACACAATAGTCATTGTGATTATGTCCGCGATCCGCGAGATTTTGGGCTTTGGCACGATTTTGGGCTATGATATTACGAAGTTCATACCGTTTGAGCCTGCGCTGATGATGGTCCTGCCGCCGGGCGGGTTCCTGATTCTCGGGCTGCTGATCGCCCTTGTGCAGAAAATTACGCAGAAGGGGGACGCTAAATAATGCTGCAGACGTATTTATCCGTAGCCATCTATACAATTTTTATAGAGAACTATGTGCTGGTGCAGTTCCTTGGCATCTGCCCGTTTATGGGCGTTTCCAAAAAGACGGAAACCGCCGTCGGGATGAGTATGGCCGTTATCTTTACCATGACGCTTTCTTCGGCGGCTACCTGGGCGGCAAACAAGTTTATCCTCATCCCGTATGAGCTGGAATATCTGCAAACAATAACGTTTATTCTCATCATCGCCACGCTGGTACAGTTTATAGAGCTGTTCTTGAAAAAGTCCATGCCGGCCCTGTATAAGGCGCTGGGAATCTATCTGCCGCTGATTACAACCAACTGCGCGGTGCTCGGTTCCGCCATTCTTGGTATCCAGCGCCAGTATGACTTCCTGCTCGCCACGTTTTACGGGTTTACAGCCGGGCTTTCGTTCATGTTTGCCATCGTCCTGTTCTCCGGGATCCGGGAGCGGATTGAACTGTGTAATATTCCCAAACCCTTCCGGGGCTTCCCAATCGCACTGATCGCGGCGTCGCTGCTGTCCATTGCGTTTACGGGCTTTT
>CAJLRT010000292.1 GCA_905209135.1 uncultured Eubacteriales bacterium | reverse complement strand
GCGGCGTCGGAAAACGGCGTGTGGGAGACTGTCACCCGGCGCTTCGTAGCGCCCGGCGGCGCGATTAAGTTCAGAATCGTGGCCGGAGGCCTTGCCGATGGCGAAAAGGTGTATATTGACGACATAGAACTGCGTCAGGTCGGCGGCGATCCCAGCGGCAACCCGCAGACGGGCGACGCCGTCCCCGTAGCCCTGCTGGCCGCAGCCTGCGTGGTATCGCTGGGCGCCGGCGCGTTCGCCGTCCGGAAAAAGCGCATTAGCAGGTAGAACGCCCGCGCTTTGTACGGGAATGCTTTTCGCAGACCCGGCCGGGCGCAAAAAAGGCGGGGATCCAAACGGATCCCCGCCTTCGCAATGCTCTGTTTCCGCGCGCCTGCGTCCGCCCCCAGCTTAAGGCATTCCCTAATACACCGGCTTTGCAATGCTTCCCTTGGTAATGATATACGGTTCAAAAATCAGGTCATCCACCTGGGGTGCGCCGCTGTCCGTAAGAATCATATCGATCAGCGCGTTGGCGGCCGATTTTGCAAGCATGGTCTGGTGCTGGCACAAAGTCGCCGTAAGCTGGCCCGAACGCAGGTATTCCTCCGTCTGCGGCAGCAGGTCCATCCCGATCACGGGTGCCGATACGCCCATTTTCTGCAGCGCGTCGCACACCGCCCAGGAGTAGCAGGTGGTGAGGAATACGCCCGGTTTCCTGGCCCTGGCAGGGAAGCGCTCTGCGGTTGCGCGCGCTGTGATTTCCGGCTGGTCCTCCGTATAGCCGATGTCGGAGATCTTCATGCCGTAGCCCTTGACGGCGGCGGCAAATCCGTTCGTATACCGCTGGTGGATGGAGGAGTACATGGAGCCGGAAAGCACAAGGACCTCGTCGCATCCCATCAGGTGGAACATGTCCGCGGCGATGGCTCCCCCGCGGCGTGCGTCCACCCATGCGGTGCAGCAGGCGGAGAACAGCTTGGTTTTGTTGCCCATGGAAATCACGGGGATTTTGAGCGCGTTGAACTGCTCGTATATATCGAAAAAGCACCGCTCCTCGCTCATGTCGTCCAGTGCGAGAATTGCGCCGTCATAGTTGGACTTGATAATGTCCTGCAGCGCAGCGTACGCGTGGTCGTCCGACGTCTCGTACTCGTAGATGGTGCACTCCAGCTTGCCGCCGAAAAACTCGTTGACTGCCTCCCGTATGCCGTTTTTGAACTTGTTGCATATATAGGCGGGAAAGGCCGGCAGCACCACGGCGATCTTGATATCGCTTTTCCGGAGCGCCCTGGCCTGCAGGCTTGGGCTGTAGCCCAGGTCCTTTGCAACGGAGGTGATGCGGCTGCGCAGCTTGTGGCTCAGGTTGCCCTTGCCGGAAAGCGCCAGGGAAACCGCCGCGGGCGAAACCTGCAGCATGTCCGCCAGCTCCTTGATGTTTATTTTGTTGTTGGCGATAATGCTGGTCTGGCATATAACGTCGCTCAATGAATCCACCCCTTTGTATCCAATGTTACCACAATACAGCGGCGCTGTCAAATGCATCGCCTTTGTTGAAAATGTACAAAACAATCGGGAATGCATAGAATTGCCTTGACAAAAAAAGGCAGTTACTATACAATAAAAAATACGGACATTGTAAATTGTTTTACGAACTTAAAGGAGGAAAACATGAAAAGGATACTATCAGTGCTTTTGGCGCTGGCGGCGGCAATATCCCTGAGCGTTGCGGCTGTGGGCGCGGAGGGCGGGAATCTGCTGAACAACGGCGATTTCAACTCCGGCGCGCTGGGCGGCTGGTGGATGCGGGCCGACTGGAACGGAGGCACCTGGGCCTATTCCGAGACCGAGGGCTATGAGGGCGGCGGCTGCCTGATCGCGACCGGCGCCGGCGACGGCGGCTCCACGTACAATGCGGGGCTGTTCTACACTCTGGAGGAGGGCAGCGAAACGACGTTTGTCCCCATGGCAGGGGAGCAGTACCAGCTTTCTTTTATGGTGAATTTTCTTGACGGAACCACCAACAACGTGTACATGGATATAAACGAGGGCGCACTGGGCTCCGGCGCCGCGAACCACACCGGCGGGTGGGAGAAGGTGTCCTTTACCTTTACCGCGCCCAGCGCCGACCCGCTCAAAATCCGGTGCGTGGT
The DNA here is from genome assembly GCA_905209135.1 of uncultured Eubacteriales bacterium. Classification (GTDB taxonomy): domain Bacteria; phylum Bacillota; class Clostridia; order Oscillospirales; family UMGS1783; genus UMGS1783. The sequence continues at coordinate 17 of CAJLRT010000292.1, read as the reverse complement.
AAACGGCCTGCCCGAGG
>CAJLRT010000291.1 GCA_905209135.1 uncultured Eubacteriales bacterium | reverse complement strand
AGATGGGCAAGATCGCCGGCATGCTTGAGAGCGAGGAAGAGGGGAAAACTCCGCTGCAGAACAAACTGGCGCAGCTTGGCAAAATGCTCGGTATCCTGGCCCTTGTCATTTGCGCCATCATATTTGCCGTGGGCCTGATCGAGAAGATCGATCCGCTGGAAATGTTCATGACGGCCGTGTCCCTCGCCGTTGCGGCAATACCGGAGGGACTGCCCGCCATTGTAACCATCGTGCTCGCGATCGGCGTGCAGCGCATGGTCAGGAAAAACGCGATTATCCGCAAGCTCCCCGCAGTGGAAACCCTGGGCAGCGCTTCCGTGATCTGCTCCGATAAAACCGGTACGCTCACCCAGAACAGAATGACGCTGGTAAAGGCGTTTGACGGCGAACAAATCGTTTCGATGGAGAGTGACGTCTCCGACCGTACCCAGGGAATTATCAAGCTTGCCACGCTCTGCACGGACGGCAAGGTAACCATAGAGGCAGACGGCCGGGAAAAGCACATCGGCGACCCGACGGAGACTGCGATTGTCGCCTGCGCGCTCAGGTTCGGCATGAACAAGGACGATCTGGAGCGCGACTGTCCCCGTATCGGCGAACTGCCTTTTGATTCGGACCGCAAGATGATGAGCACTATCCACACCATTGAGGGCCGGACGGTCGTCATTGTCAAGGGCGCGCCCGATATCCTGTTTGAGCGCTGCACCGCCGGCAACCTGGCGGCGGCCGCGCAGGCCAATGCTGAAATGGGCCGCAGCGCGCTGCGCGTTCTTGCCGTGGCCTATAAATATATAGATTCCCTGCCGCAGGAGTATTCTTCGGCCACCATGGAAAGCGACCTCACTTTCCTCGGCCTTGTCGGTATGATCGACCCGCCCCGCGCGGAGGCGAAAGCCGCGATCGAGGAGTGCAAGCGCGCCGGAATCCGGACTGTTATGATTACGGGCGACCATGTCATTACAGCTACTGCGATCGCCAAAGAGCTCGGAATTCTGGAGGACGAATCGCAGGCTATCTCCGGCAAGGAACTGGAACAGCTCAGCGACGAGGACCTCGCCGCGAACATCCGGCACTACTGCGTGTATGCGCGCGTTACGCCGACCGATAAAATCCGGATTGTCAAGGCCTGGCAGGCCGCCGGCGAAATCGTCGCCATGACGGGCGACGGCGTCAACGACGCCCCGTCGCTCAAGGCGGCCGACATCGGCTGCGCGATGGGTATTACCGGAACCGACGTGGCGAAGGGCGCGGCGGATATGACGCTGACCGACGACAATTTCGCGACCATTGTAACAGCCGTCAAAGAGGGCCGGGGTATTTTCGATAATATCACAAAAGCCGTTCAGTTCCTGCTCTCCTGCAACCTGGGAGAGATTCTGACCGTGTTTATCGCCATGATCCTCTGGCAGGAGACGCCGCTTATGCCGATCCAACTGCTGTGGGTCAACCTCGTTACCGACAGTCTGCCCGCCCTTGCGCTCGGCGTAGAACCGGTGGAGCACGACGTTATGAGCCGCAAGCCCCGCGCCAAGAACGAGAGCATGTTCTCCGGCGGCCGCGGTGTTCTCATCGGCGCGCAGGGCGTGATGATCGGTCTGCTCACGCTGGCGGCCTATTATATTGGCTCCCGCGTGTTTACCCTGGCGGACGGCGCCGTCAATATTCCGCTCGGTGAAACGATGGCCTTTGCCACTCTCGCGCTCTCGCAGCTTGTGCATGCCTTCAACGTGCGTTCGTCGCATTCGCTGTTCAGCGTCGGTATCGCTTCAAACAAGTATATGCTCGGCGCGTTCGCACTGTCTTTGCTGCTGATGCTCGCTGTGCTGCTGCTGCCGTTTATGTACGGTATCTTTGAAATCACGGCGATGTCCGCGACAGCCTGGCTGATCGTCGCCGGCCTTGCGCTCGCGCCGCTGGTCATTATGGAGATTATCAAGGGGATTCAGGCGTTGATCCGCAAACGCTGAAACTGAGAATGGATTGGCCTGCCTGCACCGGCAGGCCAATTTTACAGATGAGGGTATTGTATGCGTTTTATTTCCTGGAATGTCAATGGGCTTCGCGCCTGTATCAAAAAGGGGTTTGAGGATTTCCTTGAAATCATCAACGCCGACATCCTGTGCCTGCAGGAGATCAAATGCAGCCGGGCCGATGTGGAT
>CAJLRT010000290.1 GCA_905209135.1 uncultured Eubacteriales bacterium | reverse complement strand
TCTTGCGCGTCAAAGGCGACGGCGTAGTGGTCGGCCGGCAGGTCCCAGGCGGCGAGGCCCTGCGTGTAGGTGCGGACGGCCTTCGTCCCGTTGACAAACCCGATCATGAAGCTTGTGTACTGTTCGTACGCCTGGTCCTGGAAGGTGATGCGCGGCATGGTCGTGTTCTCGTCGTAGCACGAGATGGAGAAGCCGAAGTGCGCCGCCTTCCAGAGCTGGCCCGGGTCGGTGCAGGACGTGTCCAACGCGCACTTGTCGAGCACGAAGGCGAGGTAGATGTTGTTCGCGTCGTTGGTCACATACAGCTTGGCGCTCTGGCCCGCGGCCGCGGCCGCGGGATCGAACTCCCAGTAGCTGCCCCAGGTCTGCTGGCAGTGCTCGGGCGAGGTCACGATCATGGGCTCGCCCCACTCCGCGTCGGTGACCGTGCCGTCGAGCGTGATTTCGGAGGGTACGGGCGCCGCCGTGTTTCCCACTTTGGTATCCACCAGGCTGATTACGAGCGGGTCGGAGGCCGCATGCCTGAAGTTGTTCGGGCCGAGGTAATTCCCCGCCTGCTGCGCCGCCGGGGAGATCAGGTAGCGGTTGCCGCTTGTGGTGGTATAGGCGTCGGCAAGATCTACGCTGAGCACGACCGCGCTGTGCGTTTCGGGGTCAATATTGGTCGCCGACCAGGGCACCGCCACTTCATAGGCGTATTTGCCCGCCGCGACGCTGTAGGAAACGGCGTATTCGGAGTCCTGCAGGCTGTAGGTGTCCATGCCCTGCGACTTGGACTCCATCGCCTTTGCCGTTCCGTTCAGGAGCCCCACCATCCAGTAGCCGTACTGTTCATAGGTTTCGCCCTGGTACGTGATGCGCGGCACAGTGGTCGACGCGTCGTAAGCCGACAGGGTAAAGGCCATGTGCGCGTGCGCCCACAGGTCGCCGACGGCGGCGCAGCCGTTGTCCGGGCCTGCGGCGCCGGTCAGCTCCACGCCGATATAGGCGTAGTTTTCATCCTTGGTGAAATAGATGTTGAAGCGCTGCCCCGCGACGGCGGCCGTGTTCTGCCAGAAGTCCCAGCCGTAGTCCGCGTGTTTGGCCCAGCAGGTCTCCTTGTCGCCGGAGAATACAGGTTCGCCCCACTCGTCTGCCGAGATGGAGCCGTCCACGCCGATCGTCCGGCTGGGAGTGGACTGCAGGCTCTTGGCCGCCATGCCCGCCGTCAGGGACAGGATTACCGCGGCGGCCAGAATCAGGGATAGAATCTTTTTCATAACAGACTCCTTCCGCATGTTTGCGTGTCTCGTTGCTTCCCGTCGTCCTTATTCCGTTTCATGTTACGCCTCCGCTTTCAAGTCCAGATAGGCCGCCATATTCAGAAGCAGCCTGTCTGCGACCGGTGTGCCCGCGCCCCCCGGAATGTCAAAGGTGTTGACCGTGATATAGCCTTCTCCGTAGCAGTAGGTGCCGCAGGATACGCCGTAGTACAGGTCCTGTTCGGTGACGCCGCCGTCGTTGCCGATGAAAAACGCGAACGCGTGCAGCTCGTCCGGCTTGCTGATCGCGCCGTAGCAGTGCGGGTCGTATACGGCCTCGTAGTAGGTCGGGTCGACAAGGCACTGCGTCTGCAGCCCCGAAGTGATGGGCGTGTCGTAGACGACCGCGTCGGAGTGGTAGAGCCAGTTGCTCAGGACGGAGGCCGTGCCGGGCTGTGCAAAGGGCAGCCGGGTCTGTCCGGAATCACCGAACACGCCGTAGCTTGTCCCCGCGAGGTGGGAACCGGTCAGCCGCACGTTTTCATACAGTTTGTTGAGGACTTCGGCGCTGGTGTTGTTCTGGCCGAGGAGGATGGTGCACCCGGCCGGAATGTGGTCGGGGTCGAGCGCCGCGACCGTCGCGCCCCGCGCCGTGAGCGTTGCAATCTCCGCCGCGCTCAGCCCGTACTGGTAGACGGTGCCCGTAAGCTGCGGCAGGTCGCTCCTGCGCGTCACCCAGAACGTCTTGGACCCGGCCGCCGCCTCCGCCCCGTAGAGCGTGGCGCTTATGGTGTACTCGCCCGTCTCAAAATCCGTCATGGGAATGGACGCGTTCAGCACGGGCACGGAAAAGGCGGCGTTGCCGGCTGCGTCGAACAGAGCTTGCCAGGGCGAAACTGCCCAAGGACGCGGGTATAATATCAAAAAAGACC
>CAJLRT010000289.1 GCA_905209135.1 uncultured Eubacteriales bacterium | reverse complement strand
AGAACGAGTATATCGAGACCACCCGTCCGCTGGTGGTGGTGACGGCGCCCGGCCCCGGCAGCGGCAAGATGGCCACCTGCCTCTCCCAGCTCTACCACGAGCACAAGCGCGGCGTGAACGCGGGCTACGCCAAGTTTGAGACGTTCCCCATCTGGAACCTGCCGCTGAAGCACCCGGTGAACCTCGCCTATGAAGCCGCCACCGCCGACCTGAACGATGTGAACATGATCGACCCGTTCCATCTGGACGCCTACGGCGAAACCGCCATCAACTATAACCGCGACGTGGAGATTTTCCCCGTACTCAACGCGATTTTTGAGCGCATTTACGGCGAATCGCCCTACAAATCGCCGACCGATATGGGCGTGAATATGGCCGGGAACTGCATTGTTGACGACGACGCCGTGCGCCGCGCCGCCAGCGACGAGATCATACGCCGCTATTACAGCGCGCTGGTACAGCAGCGCAAGGGGATCGGCACCCCGGAAGAAGTGAACAAAATAGAGCTGCTCATGCAGCTTGCGGGCGTTACGACGGACGACCGGCCCTGTGTGCGCGCCGCGCTGGAAAAGGCGGAGCAGACGGGCGCGCCCGCCGCGGCGATGGAGCTGCCGGACGGCCGGATTGTGACGGGGAAAACCTCGTCCCTGCTGGGCGCGACGGCGGCGCTGCTGCTCAATGCGCTCAAGACGCTCGGCAATATTCAGGACGATATGCTTCTGATTTCGCCCCTGATTATAGAGCCCGTACAGGAGCTGAAGGTCGGCTACCTGGGCAACCACAACCCGCGCCTGCACACCGACGAAGTGCTGCTGGCCCTGTCCATCTGCGCCGTGACCAATCCCATGGCCGCCCACGCCATGCGCCAGCTCATTCACCTGCGCGGCTGCGAAATGCATTCGAGCGTCATCCTTTCTCAGGTGGATATCGACACCCTGCGCAAAGTCGGTATCAACCTCACCTGTGAACCGCGCTACCAGACAAAAAAGCTCTACCACAAATAAATATACACAAAGAATATAACATAGAAAAATATACAATTTGTTATTTTGCGCAATTCCAGAAATAAAAGGCATTTTACAATATAATAGGAATAAATCCTGATTTGGATTTGCCTCCTCACCGCGCGTGCGCCGGTTGAGCCGCGCCCGGCTGGCGTGCATTGCAATGGCATGCAGGGCAGGGCGGAATGCTTTTACCCGCACCGCCGCCATATCCGCCGCCCGCCGCGGGGTGCGGGAAACGCTGCGCTGCGGCCAGCCGCAGGGCGCGGGTACGCTGCGCTGTGGTCGGAGGTAGCGGACGAGCGCAGTGGCAGCAAAGCTGCGTTCCGCAGCGCGGGCGTAAGGTTATGCACGCCGGCTGCGGCGGGATTGAAAAATAAGCGAATCGCAGTCAAAAGGCGCGCGCGCCTATGCCGCAAGGCCCAGGAACTGGGCCTTGCGCTGTTTCAGGCGTTGCCGGCCGGCGGAAAAAGCGGGCCGCGGCGTGCAGCCGGCCGGCTGCTTTCAAATGTGCGCCGCCGGAAGCCTGCGGCGCGCCGCCTGCGCCGCTCCCGGCCGGAAGGATACCCTCTGTGCGGAGCAGGGGGAAATGACCGCGGCGGATAACCATGAGGCTATGTATAGAGATACGAAAAAAGACGCTTACAGGGCGTTTCGTCTGTTTTGCGCACGGGGAAGCGATATGTAAACAAACCGTGTGTCAATGACAGGCCTTGCCGGGGCGGTTAGACGCCATATTCCCAGGGCAATTCAAAACAGGAATGAATCCTGAAAACGAAGGGGGAGGCTGGAATTGGAAATACCGGAGGCACTGTCGCGCGGGCTGGAGGCACTGCTCGCACAGCAGGAAAACAGGGGCGGCAGCGCGCCGGTGCGTGCGGCGGGCGCGGCGATCAGCCAGCGGTACCGGACGCGGGTAGGGACGGGCGAACGCCTGATCCGTTCGGACACGGAGGCGCTGGCCTATGCCGTGTCGCGCATGCCGGCGACCTTTGCCGCCGTGTATGACGCGCTGGAAAAGGCGGACCCGCATGCCCTGCGCGGCGCGCCGTCCCTGCTCGACGTGGGCACGGGCACGGGCGCGGCCTGCTGGGCCGCGGCCCGGCGGTATGAACTGAGGAGCGCCGTCTGCCTGGACGCGGACCCGAAGATGCTGCGGACAGCCGGCGCGCTCTTTCAGTCCGGTC
>CAJLRT010000288.1 GCA_905209135.1 uncultured Eubacteriales bacterium | reverse complement strand
CGGCGCACCCCGCGCTGGATCTCGGCTGGCATACGCCGAACCCGCCCGTCTACGCCGCGGCCGCCGGCACGGTTTATGCGGCCGCGCGCGACGTGGACGGAGCCAACTACGTCGTCATCCGGCACGATAACGTGATTGCAGGCAAGCTGGTATACACCCTGTACTGGCATCTGGCCTCCTACCGCGTCGCAAAGGGCGCGACGGTCAAGCTCGGCGACCGGATCGGCGTCATGGGCCAGACGGGCAACGCCGTCGGCGTACACCTGCACTTTGAGTTCTGGATTACGCCGCTAAGCTATACCAAATGGGCGCTGAGCGACAAGCGCAAATACGCGGTCGATCCGCAGACCTATGTGTACTGCTATCCGGACCAGACCGTGAGCCCGAACACGAAAAACGTGCTCAAATACACGCCGCAGATCGACCCGGGCGAGAACGTCCTGGCCCCCGGGGCCAAGCTCAGCCTGAAAAATGCGCCGCTGTACGCCAGCTCCGACGCCGCGCGCGCCGCGGGCCGGGTCAGCGGAACCTATTACACCTGGGACAGCCAGATTATCCGAAACAGAATCCGGATTACGAACAGCACGGCCAATGTCGGCCGCCCTGGCGCTGTAACTGGGTGGATCGGCAAGGAGTATCTTCCCGCCGTCAACCGGCCGACGGTCTATATCGTCGTTTCGGGGGACACTCTCTCCGGGATCGCGGCGCGCAGCGGCGTGTCGCTCAGCGCGCTTCTGGCCGCCAACCCCCAGATTAAGGACCCCAACCGCATTTACCCCGGCGACCGGATCACCATTCCGGCGAACTAGGCGCTCAAAAAAATCACGCCCCCGCGGCGTGATTTTTTTTGCGTACCCCCTTGACAGGCGCATTGAATTGTATTATTGTATTAATGAACTAATACAATTGAGAGGAGGAGCGCGCGGGTGGACTGGAACTTTTCCGGCGACCGGCCGGTATATCTGCAGCTTTTGGAGCGGATGGAGCTGGCCATCGCCTCCGGCTATTACGAGCCGGGGCAGCGCCTGCCCTCGGTGCGGGAGCTTGCGCAGCTTTGCCGGGTCAATCCGAACACGGCCCAGCGCGCCTTGAGCGCGCTGGAGGAGGAGGGCCTTGTCAGTACGCAGCGAACAAGCGGCAAGTTTGTGACGGCGGATCCGGGCCTGATCGAGCGGACGCGGCGCCAGTTTGCACAGACGGCGGCGGACGCATACCTCAGGCAGATGGAGGGGCTGGGGTACGGCAGGGACGAGGCCGCGGCCCTGCTCGCACAGAAAGCGGCTGAAAAAACGGATATGCAGGAGGGAACGCCATGACGGTTACATGCAGGAACCTGACTAAGAAATACGGCGCGTACAGCGCGGTAAACAACATAAACCTCACGCTCGGCAGCGGCCGGATTATCGGCCTGCTCGGTCCGAACGGTTCGGGCAAGACGACGCTGATCAAGATGATAAACGGCCTGCTCACGCCCAGCAGCGGCGAACTGCTGATCGACGGCCGTGCGCCCGGGGTGGAGAGCAAAAAGCACATCTCCTACCTGCCGGAGCGCACGTATCTGAACATGGATATGCGCGTGCGCGGGCTGCTGCGCTACTTTGCAGATTTCTATGAGGATTTCGATATGGAGCGCGCGCACAGTATGCTCGACCAGCTCGGCATCCGGGCGGACGACAGGCTCAAAACGATGTCGAAGGGGACCAAGGAGAAAGTGCAGCTCATTCTGGTGATGAGCCGGCGCGCGCAGCTTTACGTGCTGGACGAGCCGATCGGCGGCATCGACCCCGCGGGCCGCGACTATATTCTCGACACCATTCTCACAAACTTCGACCCGGGGGCGAGCATCCTGCTCTCCACCCATCTGATCGCGGACATTGAGCGGATACTGGACGATGTGATTTTTCTGCGCTACGGTTCGGTGTCCCTGTACGGGAACGCCGATGAGATCCGCAGCCAGCACGGCAAGTCGATCGACGCGCTGTTTCGGGAGGAATACAGATGTTAGGAAAACTTTTAAAGCACGATTTCAAATCCCTTCTGCGCAGGATCTGGCCCGCATTTCCCATCCTGCTCGCATCCGCGGGCCTGTGCCGGCTTTTTATGTGGCTGGGCGGGCGGTACCCTGCGTTCAGCCTGGTCCGCGGCATTTCGCTCATGCTGTTTGTTCTGCTGCTGGTGGCGGGCTATGTGTTTGTCTAC
>CAJLRT010000287.1 GCA_905209135.1 uncultured Eubacteriales bacterium | reverse complement strand
GGGTCGGACATCTGGGAAGGGCGTCTGCCGGACGGACGAGGCTTTGCGCGGACTTCGTCCAGCAGCGTCACGTAATCGATGGGTTTTGCCGCGAGGCTCATGGAGAGCATCGTCTCATAAATGCGCCGGTGCTGCTCCATGTAAAAATATTCGGGGCGGAGCAGCGGGATCAGCATATCCAATACGGAATAGTCGATAATCACGGCGCCCAAAACGGACTGCTCCGCTTCAAAACTGAACGGGACGCTGCCCGTAAGCTGGTCTTCCAACGCCATACCACCGCTCCTCTCTTTCCGGATTATTTCATGTTACGCTTCTTTGACAACAACATAGACCGTCGCTGCGATATCCGGGTACAGGCGGATGGCGACCGACGTTGTGCCGCAACTGCGGATGGGCTCGTCGAGCTGGATTTTGCGGCGGTCCACTTCGAGATGAAGCGACGCCTGAATCTCATCCGCGATCTCCTTCGCAGTTACGGAGCCGAACAGTTTGCCGTTTTCTCCGGACTTGACGGCGATCTCCACAGTTTTGCCCTCCAGGCTGTCCGCCAGAGCACGGGCAGCGGCTTTCTCCTCCGCAATTTTGCGGGCCTTTGCTTCGTTCTGGGATTTCATGACGTTCAGGTTGTTGCTGTTCGCCTCCACGGCAAGGCCGCGCGGCAGCAGATAGTTGCGCGCATAGCCGTCCGACACGTTGACCAGTTCGCCTTTTTTGCCTTTTCCCTTTACATCCTGCTGCAGGATTACTTTCATGAGTTTTGCCTCCCATTCGCTTTTTTAAAGCGCGCGCGCCAGCCGGTAAAGCTGTCGATCACGCCGAGAACAATATACAATGAGGTAAAGTCGATAAACAGGCCGATATACGGACCGCAGCACGAGAGAACGATCACGGCCACGGCCGCCGCTTTCATGCCCTGGCGCACGGTATTGCGGGTCAGGAACCTGTATGCGCACACTACGCCCGTGATAAACAGCGGCGTGGACAGAATCATCACATAGTTCATAAATACGGCGCTGACGGTCCCCTCCGTAAGCATACCCAGCAGCATGCTCGCCACGTAAGTGCCGCCAGAGATCCGCGATATGCCCAGATCGGCCAGGCGCTCCGTAGCCACAAGGCCCGGATATTTCTTCCTTGTCAGCAGCTTTGCCAGGGCCTGTACGAGAAACGCGGACACCATGACAAACGTTGCGATCAGGCCGGGCATATAGAGAAAGAGCATCTCGAACATATAGTCTTTCTGCGTAAGCGCCATAGTGACCAGCGCGTCAAGCTGCTCCGCGGGGTAATTCCCGTAGAGCTGGTGCACCATTGCATAGATCTCGTCGTCCAAAGCGCCGCTGATCTGTTCCAGCGGCCCGGTGATAATCTCCATACTGAGATTGCCCTGGGTCGCATACAGATAACCTGAGAAAAACAGGCCCAGCAACACGGCCGTTCCCGCCGTCGACACGGCGACGACGCTGGACAGGCTTCCGTTTCGGAAAACGCCGACGCCAGTGAACAGGACAAGGCCCAGCACCAGCAGAAACAGCATGCCTGCGGCGAGGAGCCCGTCCGCCGAAAAATAGAGGATAGCCGCACCGAGCGCAAGGACAAGATATACGCTGTTTTTCCAGAGCAGGTGTCCAGCCAGGATAAAACCGGCGGCAAAGACGCATAGAAGCGCGGTGAGCGCAAGCTCGCCACGCGCACAAAAAGACAGCGCCAATAGAATTATGCCTGCCAGGTAATAGATACCCGCACGCCTGATTTGTTCGCCTCTGTCCGCCATATGCGTCTTAACTCCTGTTACGCAAGATAAAATATGATAAATCGTTCAAATTATTATACCATTCAAGTCTTGATGTGTAAATAGAAGTTTTGATAATATTTTGTGACGCAATCGGATTTAACGGCGTTTTTATACGCAAAAAGGCGGCGGCCATCTGACTGCGGAATGGGGACGGTTTGTGCCGCCTCCTGCAGGAGTTCTCCCCACAGCGCCTTGATTGCCGCCGCTTTTATACGGTGCCTAACGGACCGAAGCCCTGTTCTCCGCCACGGAGATGAGCGAGTATTTGCGTTTTGTGGCCTGGCCGCCGCGCAGATGGCGCTCCGCCTTGTTTTTGTCGAGCACGTGTTTTGCCTGCCGATAGAGATTCGCGTTGATCTTCGGCGGCCGCTCCGTTATATCTTTATGTACTGTGGATTTGGATATGGAGAATTTTTTGCCA
>CAJLRT010000286.1 GCA_905209135.1 uncultured Eubacteriales bacterium | reverse complement strand
TACGAGATCACTGTGTGACTGGAGTTCAGACGTGTGCTCTTCCGATCTGTGGACGTATGGAACTGCCCATCGCGCCGCTGGACGGGTCGCGGATTCTTTCGCTCATTCTGCCCGACCGCTGGTACTACAAGCTCATCAAATACGAGCGCGTGATGTTCGCAGTGCTTGTCGTGCTCATGTTTATCGGCGTGTTCAGCCCGGTCATCCGCTTTTTGGCCGGCGGCGTGTTCAAGGGGATTTCCTATACGTTCATATGGTTTGGCGAGTGGGTCATGCGCGCCATACTGCGGATATAGGAGGGCGGCGCGGATGGACAAGCCCGTATTCAAGCTGGAGGTGTTCGAGGGCCCGCTCGACCTGCTGCTAAAGCTCATCTCCAAGCACAAGATCAATATTTACGACATTCCCATCGCCCTTGTGCTCGACCAGTACATGGAGAGCATAGAGGGCATGAAGCGGATCGACCTCGACGTGGCGAGCGAGTTTCTGACCATGGCCGCATATCTGCTGTACATCAAGTCCCAGACGCTGCTGCCCAAGCACGAGGAGGAAGAAGAGGACCCGCGCGAGAACCTGGTCCGGATGCTGCTCGAGTACCAGAGATATAAGGCGGTCGCCGCCGGGCTGCAGGAGCTGTATACGAAGGACTGCTGCCGCGCGGTGCGGGCGCAGCAGGAGCCCGAGGCGGACGGCGCGTACCGCCGCCGGCACTCGCCCTACGAGCTCGCGTCCGCATACGCCGGCATCTTTAAGCGGGTCAAGACCAAGCTGCCGCCGCCCGTTTCCGCGTTCCGCGGCATTGTGGGCACTGTTGTTACGACGATCTCGTCGCGTGTGGCGAACATTCTGCGCCGCCTGTTCAAGCGCAACACAATGCCCCTGGCGGAGGCGTTTGCGACGGCGAAATCCCGTTCGGACGTGGTCGCCACGTTCCTGGCCGTTCTGGAACTGACAAGCAACAAGCGCATCCGGCTGGAGGGCGAGGACGACGAAATCCGGATTACGCTCAGGAGGAACAGATAAATGCAGTATACGCAGTTGGAAAGCGTGCTGGAGAGCCTGCTCTTTGCTTCCGGCGATCCGCTCGGCGTGCCGCAGATGGCGGATATTACAGGCGAGCCGGAGGCGGAGATTGTCCGCGCGCTGGAAGCGCTCAGCGCGCGTTACGAGCAGGAGCGCCGCGGTATGGAGCTTGTGCGCCTGGAGGACAAGTACCAGCTTGCCACAGCCAGGGCGAACGGGCCGTATGTCAAGGCGCTGCTCGACAACCGCCGCAACCCGATGCTGTCGCAGGCGGCGCTGGAAGTGCTTGCCGTGGCGGCGTATAATCAGCCCGTTACCAGGGCATATATAGAACAGGTGCGGGGCGTGGACTGCGCGGCGGTCATTCACAACCTGGTGGAGAAAGAACTACTGGAGGAAAAGGGACGGCTGGACGTGCCCGGACGGCCGCTGCTGTACGGCACGACCGCCAATTTCCTGCGCGTGTTCGATCTGGAATCCCTCTCCGAGCTGCCGGAGCTTCCGGAAATCCAGCAGCCCAAAGAGGCGGCCCCGTCTGAGCCCGTACAGGTCGGCGAGCAGCCCGCGCTGGAATTTTCGGAGGACGCCGGGCAGGTGGGAGTATGACGGTTTTCTACATTCTATTGGGCGTGGCCGGCTTCATCGCGCTTGTCGCGCTGCTGCCCGTGACGGTCCGCGCCGGCTATGACGGCGGGCCCCGGGCGGAGGTGCGCGTGGGCGGCCTGCGGGTCTACCGGTATCCGCCGAAAAAGAAACGTTCGAAAGAGGCGATGCGCAAAGCGGAAAAGGCGGCCCGGAAAGAGGCTGAAAGCGCCGACGGCGGCACTCCCGGCGGGAAGGAAAAGCTGACCGCCAAAAAAGTGCTGGCCATCTGCCGTCTTGTCAAAGAGGCGCTGAAGCGGCTGAAGCTGCGCCTGCGCGTCCGGACGGTCGAATGCCTGCTGGTCTACGGCGGCGGCGACGCGGCAAAAACCGCCGTGACATACGGGGAGCTCAACGCGGCCGTATACGCCCTGCTCGGGTTCGCCGGCAGTTACCTGGACATACAGAACGTGAACGTAGACATCCGGCCCGATTTTGAAAACGCGCGTCTGCTTGTATGCGGCAGGATCGAAATACAGGGCCGCGTTGGAAATATTCTGCCATTGATAAAGCCGTGACTTTCCCAAGAGCTGAGCGAACTGATGTTCTGTCATG
>CAJLRT010000285.1 GCA_905209135.1 uncultured Eubacteriales bacterium | reverse complement strand
GTCACAGTACACTGCCGCATCGATAAAATCCCCGGTTTCCCCATATACATGCGGGAAGTGAAGGGCGACTGTCTTTATCCCCATGCCATGCAGCTCCTTTAGAAATTCGTAGGCGGAGTCGCCCCCCACCCAGAACGCCGCGCCGGAGATATCATACTCCCGTGCGCCCTGGAGCCAGCAGTCGAACAGCTCCTGCATTCTGCCCTCTTTCAGGCCCAGGATATGGCCCTCGTATCCGAGTTCGTCCGCCGTCTCCATGAAGCCGAGCTGGACGACCCGGTGCACCGGGTGGCTGACAGCGCCCATGCAGATTGCGGCCGAAGGCTGTTTCTCCGCACTGGATGAGGAGGGCTCGGCCGCGGGCGGGGTCTGCGCGCCGCCGCAGGCGCACAGCAGGACGAACAGTTCTGCTGCAACGAGCACGACAAGTACAATCCGCTTCATCTTTGCACCTCTCTTTATCAGCTTCCGAAGCGCGCGGCAGAGCGCGCATACATGGCATTGTAATACGCGGCGCCGTTTTGCCCCTGGCCGTCTTTGATTACAATGCGGATATCCAGTTCGCAATGCCACTGCTCCTCTTCCTCCTGATAAACGGCGCCTTGAAGCAGTGAATCTATCAGCTCCAGCCCCACAGAACCGGCCTCATACAGAGACTGGCCGAGCAGCGCATCCACCCCGCCGGAGGCAAGCGCGTCCAGGTTTTCCGGCATAAAAGACGTTGCCACGACGACGATGTCCTCCCGGCCGGTTTCCGATTTGGCGCGCGCCCAGGCCGGAGCGCTGTTGCCGGTCATCCCCAACGCGCCGACCATATCCGGATGCGAGGTGATATATTCGGTCACTGCTTTCTCGGCTACTGCCTGACCAGAACCGGGATACACGCAGTCCAAAATATCATATTCCGGGTAATACGTTTCAAAATAGGTGTAGAGTGAGTGGATTTCTTCAAACGTCGGGCCCGGACCGGTGAGCGAAATCCCAATAGAGCCGGATAATACGCCGTCCTCGCGCAGACAGTTCATCAGATATTCGCCCGCATCCAGTACGGCTTGCCTCCAGTCGCTGTGCGCCGTGACGTCGATGAAATCCTTCGTCGTCCAATAGTCATGCAAACTGTGCATTGCAACTGTTTTTACGCCCATGCCGTGCAGTTCTTTGATGGTTTCATATCCCGCGTCGCCGCCGCCCCAGAACGCTGCGCCGGAGATGCCGTACTCTTTTGCGCCCCGGAGCCATTCGTCATGCACCTGCTGTGCAGTTCCCTCCGCAAGGCCCAGGACGCGGCCCTCGTATCCGAGCTCCTCCGCCGTTTCCAAAAAGCCGAGCTGGACGAGCCGGTGCGTCGGGTGGTTGACAACGCTCATGCAGAGTGCGGCCGAAGGCATTTCTTCCGCACTGGATGAGGAGGGTGCGGCCGCGGGCGGCGAGGGCGGGGTCTGCGCGCCGCCGCAGGCGCACAGGAAGATAAACAGCTCTATGACAACGAGCACGACGGTAAAGATTCGATTCATGGATCACACCTCTTTTCAGGACCCGCTGAACACAAACCGCGCTTTGGCACGGCAAAACTGATCGTTATAATATTCCGGATTCGCCGTGCCCGTACCGCCCTGATAAACCAGAGCGTTTTGCAGGATCGGCTTGCGCCAGAGTTCTTCCGACGTATTGTAGATTTCACCGCAGAGCAGCGTATCCAGCAGCGTCAGGCCCGTGTACCCGTCCTCATACCAAGGCTGCGTCATAAACGCGTCTATATCCCCGTCTGCAAGGAGCTGTAAGGAGGTCCACTGGCCAAATCCGACCACAATCAAATCGCTGCGGCCGGTCGCTTTTTTCGCCGCGACCCAGGCGGGCGCGCTGTTGTCCGTCGTTCCAAACACCGCGACCATATCGGGGTATTTCTGCAAGTTCTCAGTCGCTTTCTTCCGGGCCTCCAGCTTTTCCGCCCCCAGCATGATTGTCTCCGCTACCGTATATTCAGGATAGTGACTCATTATATACTGCTTAAACAGAAGATCCGTATCGTCATGCATTCCGGCGCTCACACCGATTACGCCGCTATTTATGTTGTTTTCCCGCAGTTTCAAGCAGATAAATTCAGCCGCATGTTCTACCATTGCGCTTTTATCGGCGTGAACGTTTACATCCACAAACTCTTTGGCGTCCTCATAGGAAAAGGGGAAGTGCGGCACGACGGTTTTGACGCCCATACCGTGCAGCTCCTTTAAAAATT
>CAJLRT010000284.1 GCA_905209135.1 uncultured Eubacteriales bacterium | reverse complement strand
GCGGCGGCGAAGGCAGGGCGCGGCGGCGGGCGCAGGACGCGGCGGCAAAGACAGGGCGCGGCGGCGGGCGCAGGGCGCGGCGGCGGAGGCAGGGCGCGCAGCCAGGCGCAGGGCGCGGCGGCGGGATAAGGGCCGGCAATCTGTGCGTAAGACCACAAAAAAAGCAGGCCGAAACGGCCTGCCCTGCGATTTTTCATTGAATTCTGCGCATCAGTCTATGCGCACCGGCTTAAAGTCAACCACATCCGCCGAAACGAGCCGGTATGCCACGCCGTCCCTTTCGCCCTGGAACGCACGGCCGAGGCCGCCGGAGTGAATATGCCCGTAATAACAGCGGCGGACGCCGTAGTCGCGGATTGTGTCCAGAAGTTCGTCTCTTCCGCTGCGCTCGCTTACGGGAGGATAATGCAGGAATGCCACGGGTTCTCCGCCCAGCCGGACGGCATGGTCCAGGCTCGCGCGCAGACGGCCGGCCTCCCGGCGGCGTATCTTGTCATCGTGGCCCGTTGCGGAAAAAATATCCCAGCCGCGCGTCCCGCTGACAGAGATATCTCCGACGCGAAACGCGTTGTTGAACAGAAAGGAAATCGTCCTCATTCCCTGCTGCGCCATGAACGCCTCCAGCTTCGTCAGCGTGTTCCACCAGTAGTCATGGTTCCCTTTTATTATGATTTTGCGTCCCGGCAGGGATTCAAGCAGTGCAAAATCCGGCAGAAGCTGCTCGAACGTAAGGGCCCAGGAAATATCGCCGAGCAGGACGACCGTGTCCTCCGGGCCGACCGTGCCGTGCCAGCCGTCTTTTATTTTTTCCACATAATTCTTCCATTTGCCGCCGAACACGTCCATGGGCTTATCGCTGCCCAGAGACAGGTGCAGATCGGCAATTGCGAAGAGGGACATGCCATCACTCCGATCAAAAAAATTGGATAAAAATAATACGTTAAATATACGCGCCGTGGTAAAACTATAAGGGAAAGGAAGTGAATTTAATATGGAAAAACAGAATAAACGCATAGACGGCATTGCCTGTGAAGTGCACAACTGCCGTTATCACGACGGACGCAGCAAATGTCTCGCGGGCAGCATCAACGTTGGGCCGAGCTACGCCAGCTCCAGCGCCGATACGGTCTGCGCGACTTTCAAGCCGCAGTCATAAATACTTCCGATCCGCAAGCGCACAGCATGCTGTGCGCTTGCACTCTGTTTTGCACTGTCAATTCATATATGCAGAAACGTATACAGGGACTGCAGCATGCGGTCCTTGGAACAGGTGTCGGGAAAGCGGACCGGTTTTGACTGAAGGTTGCATAGCTGCGGCGGGCAGGGCATGCCGGAGAGCGCCGCAAGCCTGTCCAGCTGCAAAAACTCGTCCGTCTCCCCCGTTTCGCCCAGGGCGGACAGGACGCTTGCCGCAAACTTATAGGGAGACGCGGTGGAGGCGATCAGGGCCGG
Organism: uncultured Eubacteriales bacterium; assembly: GCA_905209135.1. GTDB lineage: Bacteria > Bacillota > Clostridia > Oscillospirales > UMGS1783 > UMGS1783. The sequence continues at coordinate 786 of CAJLRT010000284.1, read as the reverse complement.
CACGCCGTCCGTACCCTTGGCGGCATAGTCCCCGTATACCTGCACGGCGACCGCAGTGTGCGGGTCGCATACATAGCCGCTGCGCTCAAATTCGCGGAGTATGGCGGATTTGGTCTTTGCATCGTCGCAGAAGCCGCCTGCGAACAGTCCGGAAAGGGCCTGCTTGGCGCCGTCCGAAATCTCATACACGCCGTCGGCGCGCAGCGCGTCCATGCAGCGGCGGACTTCCGCCGCATCTTCGCCGCACAGATAGTAGAGCATCCGCTCCAGGTTGCTGGAGATGAGGATGTCCATGGACGGAGAAATGGTTGTATAGAAATTCCTGCGGCGGTCGTACACGCCGGTATGGATGAAGTCGGTCAGCACGTCGTTGGCGTTGGAAGCGCAGACAAACCTGCGCACAGGCAGGCCCATGCGGCGCGCAAAGTAGGCCGCGAGGATATTGCCGAAGTTGCCGGTGGGCACGACGACGTCGATTTCGTCGCCGAACGCGATCCGGCCCGACTGGCAGAGCTTGCAGTAGCCGTCGATATAGTAGACGATCTGCGGGACGAGCCGGCCCCAGTTGATGGAGTTTGCAGAGGAGAGGAAACAGCTTTTGCCGAGCAGGGCCTGCTGTACGTCCGGATCGGAAAAAATGGCTTTGACGCCGGTCTGCGCGTCGTCAAAATTTCCCTCGATGCCGACGGAGCAGACGTTTGCGCCGTCCTGCGTAATCATTTGCAGTTTCTATGCGGATCGCATACGCCTGCAAAGAACTCCACCTCACCCAATCCGAACTCGTCC
>CAJLRT010000283.1 GCA_905209135.1 uncultured Eubacteriales bacterium | reverse complement strand
GTACAGCGTCCCCTACCTGTGGGGGATTCTGGGCATTATCTACAACACGACCATGGTCGACGAGCCGGTCGACAGCTGGGATATCCTGTGGGATGAGAAGTACAGCGGCGACATCCTGATGATCGGCAACCAGCGCGACGCGATCGCCGTCGCCCTCAAACGCCTCGGCTTCAGCATGAACACCACGGATGAAACAGAGCTTCTGGGCGCGGAAAACGAGCTTAAAAAGCAGAAAGACCTGCTTCAGGCCTATGTCATGGACCAGTCCTACAACAAGATGGAGGGCAACTCCGCCGCCCTGTGCCTCTACTATTCGGGCGACGCGCTGGCCATGATGGAAAACAACCCCGATCTGTCCTTCGCCGTGCCGGAGGAGGGCAGCAACTACTATATGGACAGCATGTGCATCCCCAAAAACGCGAAGAATATGGACGAGGCGCACGAGTATATCAACTTCATGCTCGAAGCCGAATCCGGCCTGCGCAACAGCGAAGAGGTGTACGGCAGCACGCCCAACAAGGAGACGTTCAAGCTGCTCGATCCCGATTCCCAGGCCAGCGAGTTCATGTACCCGTCCGACGAGGTGCTGGCCAAGAGCGAAATGTACAGCGCCCTGCCCGAGGACACCTATAAGCTCTACGACGAGATCTGGAAAAATCTCGGCCAGTGAGCCGCCGCGTTTTTTGATGTACGCCTGCCGGAGCCTTGCGTTTCGGCAGGTTTTTATTTATAATAGCAGAATAGGCGCATGCCGCCGCGCAGAAAAGGGACTGTGCGCGGCGCGGGGCCCGGCGGCGCCGCCCGGCCTGCGGGCCCGGGAATCCGCCCGCGCGGCAGGCGTTCTGCGCGCATGTTTGCCCGCGCGTATAAACCGGCGCGCCGGCGCATATATATGGACAGGGCCTGTCCCCCCGCCCAAAAGGAGTTTTAAAGGAGCGCATACTATGAATAAACGCGCGATTACCGCCATTGCCGCCCTGTTCGCCGTCGCGGCGGGGCTGTTCGCCCGGCCAGCGTCCGCGGCCGGAACCCTGCTGGACGCCGGCGAGCTCCGCTGCGAGTACGCCTATGCGTACTGCGTGGACACCGGCGACGTGATTATGGACAAGAACGCCGGCGAACGGACGGCGATGGCATCGCTGACAAAGATTATGACAGCCCTTGTCACGGTGGAGACCTGCGCCGATCTGGACGCGGAGATCACCGTTTCCGAACAGGCCATTGCGGCCACGCCCGCGCTGTCCTCGACCGCCGACCTTGTCGTCGGCGAGCGGATGACGGTGCGGGACATGCTCTACTGCATGATGCTCCCCTCCGGCAACGACGCGGCGAACGTGCTGGCCGAGCACTGCGGCGGCAGCATAGAGGCGTTTGTGGAGCAGATGAACCGGCGCGCCCAGGAGCTGGGCTGTGCGGACACGCAGTTTCGCAACCCGCACGGCTTTGACGAGGAGGGGCACTATTCCACAGCGGCGGACATGGCGAAGATTCTGACCGCCGCACTGAAAAAGCCGGATTTCAAAAAGGTGTATACCACCTTTTCCTATGTGGTGCCCAAGACCAATCTGTCGGCCGAGCGGAACCTGCGCTCGACCAACCGCATGACCGACTATACGTCGGAGGCCTATTCGCCCAGCATCACCGGCACGAAAACCGGGTTTACCGGCGACGCGGGCTACTGCCTTGCCTGCACCGGGCAGGTCGGAGACGGCCCGGAGTTCATCAGCGTCGTGCTCGGCGGCGGGTATCCCGACGGTGCGAGCGTGCCCGACAGCTATCTGGACACCGCCTACCTGCTCGAAACGGCGACGGAGCGGTTTCAGGTGCAGACCCTGCACAGCCAGGGGGACCCGCTCGGCACGATGGAGGTCGGTTGTCTCAAGGGCGGCGACAGCGTCGGGCTGCAGGCGCAGGACGACCTTGCCGTGCTCATGGACGGCGAGCTTGCCGGGCGCGGCGTGACCGCCTCGCTTTCCCTTGCGGAACTGACGCCGCCTTTTTATGAACGGCAGCGGGTGGGCACCGTCGTCTACGCCGATGCGGACGGAGAGGTGCTCGCCGAGGGCGGGGTCGTGACTGCTTCGGCGGGCGAGTACAGCCGCTGGAAAGGGTTCTGGCAGGCGCTGGGTGACATCCCGGCCTGGCAGTACATATGCATTGTGCTGGGCGCGGCCGTGCTGGCCTTTGTTCTGCTGCTGCTCGTCCAGGCGCTGCGTCGCAGGCTCAAGCGCTATTACCGGCGGCGCGGCATGCTCCC